>JAAXHZ010000057.1 GCA_012270625.1 Dehalococcoidia bacterium
GCCTCCATCACCAGCTTGTCCATCTCCAGTTGAACGGGGATCGGATACTCGCCGGTGAAGCACCCCATACAGAAGCTGTTTCCCGCGTCTTCCAAGGCTCGTGACAGCCCTTCGACGCTAAGGTATCCAAGAGAGTCTGAGCCGACCATCCGCCGGATGCCCTCGACCGACATGTTGGCCGCGATTAGCTCCTTCTTGGTAGCCATGTCCACGCCGAAGTGGCAGGTGGACACGATCGGCGGCGCGGTTATCCGCAGGTGCACCTCAGCCGCGCCTCCCCTGCGCAGAAGCCTGACTACGTGCGGTGTCGTGGTGCCGCGCACGATGCTGTCGTCCACTACGATAAGTCGCTTGCCGCGAATGATGCCGGGCAGCGGGTTGAGCTTCCGTCTGACACCGAGATCGCGGAAGTACTGGGTCGGTTCGATAAAGGTCCGTCCGACGTAGCGATTCTTGACCAGGCCCTCGCCGTAGGGGATGCCCGATTCCTGCGCGTAGCCTACGGCAGCCGCGGTGGCCGAGTCGGGCACGCCGATCACCATATCGGCTTCGACCGGGTGCTCTCTGGCCAGCTCCGCGCCCATCCGCATCCTGTCGCTATATACTAGCCTGCCTCCGAGAACGCTGTCTGGCCTGGAAAAGTAGATGTTTTCGAAAACGCAGCTTGCGCGCCTCCCGTTCGAGCCGGGGCTTTTGACCGTCCTGAGACCTGAGTCGTCGATCAACACGGCCTCGCCCGGTTCGATGTCCCGAACGTAGTCGGCTCCGACGTGGTCGAGAGCGCACGACTCGGACGCGATCACCCACCCGTCACCGAGTCGCCCGAGACACAGCGGTCTGACACCCAGAGGATCTCTGATGCCAACCAGCTCGTTCTTCGTCAGCACGGTCAGCGAGTACGCGCCCTTGAGCCTGCGCATAAGGTGGGAGATGCGAGCTTCCCAGTCCTGGGCAGGCGCGTTGGCAAGCAGACTGGCGATGATCTCGGTGTCGCTGGTCCCGTCGAATCGGAACCCCTGCTCCTCCATGTCCTGGCGCAGCTCGAGGGCGTTGATGACGTTGCCGTTGTGAGCAAGCGCCAGCTCCATGTCTGGGCCGCGAGCGATGACCGGCTGCGCGTTGACTATGCGGTTGGAGCCGGTGGTGGAGTAGCGGGTGTGAGCGATCGATATATGGCCCGGAAGGTCAACCAGATCATCTTCGGCGAAGCTCTGACCAATGAGGCCCATGGAAGTGCGGTTGTGAACGCGGAGGCCGTCTGCCGATGCGATGCCGGCGCTCTCCTGTCCACGGTGCTGCAGCGCGTAAATGCCGAAGAATGCGACCCGGGCTACGTCCTGTCCAGGGTGGTAAACTCCCACCACACCGCAGGCTTCACGTGCGGTGTCCGCGCCTGCCCCGTACCCGGATACGGGGTCAGAGAGCGGCTGGGCCGCAGCCGCAAAGGGATCTGTTCGCAGAGCTTGCCCCGAACCTGATCCGGGGTGCAGGCTGTCAGGACTGATGGGACTCCACTCCCTCGATCCGTTGCCGTGAACATGGTCTCGGCCCGCCCCCAGGCGAGCCTAGAACCGCATCTGGATTATAAGCGCGATGTTAACATACGGTCAACGCGAGACGGACGCAGTTTCGGGACTCCCCTGTCCTACCCGTCACAAAGATCGCGCCGTCGGAGAAGATTCCTATGCGTTCTGCTGACGCGACCACCGCGCTGTGTCGTGTAGATGCGTCCCTGTGTGCCACCGATAATCTGTCTATCCCGAAAGTCGTCCTGGAGGGCATTGTCGTTGGTGAAAAGCAGTCGCGCTCCGCTTATCCGCGCAAGCGCGAGAACGTGCTCGTCATCGGAGCGGCATACGCCTTGGGATCGAATCGCCGTGGTTTCTGAGTCCACTACCTCATCAGGGATTCGCCTTGCACGTCCAGCCTGCAATCTTTCAGCGAATACTCTCTTGAAATCTGCGATTCGGTTTAGTTCCCGCAGGTGCTCACCCCCCGAAACAAAAGTTCCTCCATTCCTTTTCATCAACCAATTGTAGAAATACTTGCCTGCATTGGATTGGCTGCCTGTAGAAAAGACTTGGTGATAGACGTTCGTATCTACGATCGCGCACATCTAAAGACCGATGGACCTAGTGAGTTCATCAGCGAAGAATTGACGGTAGCCTTCCGGAGCATCCAGCACGTTGCCGTGCTCGTCCAGCCTGATCGAGTGAATCTTCACGTCCGACTCGCCGCGCTCGAAGTAGAGAATCGAGACTTCTTCAGGCTTGAGATCCGTCTTCTTGTCCCGCACGTCCACCCGAACGCGGTCGATGATATAGTCGCTGTGAGTCTCGACTACAAGTTGTCGAGCCGGTCCGGCAATTGAGCAGAACAGGCTGCCAAGGGCGGCCTGCGCTCTCGGATGCAGGTGTACCTCGGGCTGCTGCAAGAGGAATACTGACGGCGCATCTGTACGCAGAAGCTCAGTGACTATCGGCAGCGTTTGACTTACGCCGTACCCCACATCAATCAGGTTTCTGTGTACTCCCTTCAGTTCCTTTCCAAACTTCCTGATGCGGATCTGGAACGGCGCTGCATCTGTCTTGCCAAAGGACTCCACCGAGATTTCATCGAACATCCCGGAGCTACGCCCAAACTTCACGAGGCCTTTCTTCAGGTTGCCCCACTCGTCCGAGTCTCGACGCGACATGTTGGCAAGGTATGAAGGGACATGCTCTCCTTCTGGATCCGGGATGAGCCTTGACGGATCGTAGGTGCGTCTTGGTCTTGAGCGGACCGGCGCGCCCGCAAATAGTCTTGCACTATCGGCGCCAAGATCAAGCATTCGGTCAAATCGCCATGTCGTCAGTTTCTGATACGAACTTCTGATGCGTCCTATATCATCTTCATTAAGTGAGAGTTCTTCATACTGCTCGGCTGTCTCTCGGATCGAATTCTGCGCCACATTCTCATCGATTATGTGCAGGGCGCCTCTCACCGCTGTACCAATAGGGTGCAGCCATTCACTGCGCGGTCCGAACCTATCTACCTCCGAATCCACTTTCCAGAAACGCTTTTCGATGCCAAGTCGAAGCTCTCCGCCTTGTCCCGGTAGAGTTACGGCTTCAAATGACGTATCTCCAACCGAGACGTACCTTGAGACAGGAAATGTTACTCCGTCAACGTCCTGAAACGTGAAGCGCAACAACACTGTCTCATTGGAATCCGCCGAGCATGAGTCCTGAAATCCTGCCTGGAAAGCATCAGGCTGATCGCTCCGACTGCTGTCGTTGTACACGATTTCGCTGAAAGCGCCTAGATCGTGCGGCGGCCTGCGGAAATCCGGGACTGATTCGAAGACCGCCACCTCCCACAGCGCGCGCAGGATCGCCAAGAACGACGTCTTTCCCGTGCTGTTCTCGCCGACGAGCAGTGTCAGCGGCGCCATCCGCGCCGTCTGCTCCCCTCGGAAGCACCGGAAGTCCCTGATCGTTACGCTGTCCATGTTCAGAGTCTAAACGTATGTACGGATACGCGACAACCGTGATCTTCGGCTACCCCACTATAGGCTGGGCGATTATCCACAGGCTGGTGGCGGTGTAGATGATCATCAGCGCCAGCATGGGTATCTGACCCCGGAGAGCGTCCGCCGCGGAGGATGAGCGTCGCTGGGAGATCACGTGCGCCAGATATACGGAGATCACGTGGCCCAGCACGATCGCGATCAGGCTGATGAACCACACCGCCTTTGCGCCAATGATGTTCAGGTTGAGCCTGTAGTCCGCCGTGCCGAATATGTTCCACCCGAACCCGAACGGGTCTGACGCCAGCGGAACTATCAGCTGACCCTGGATTAGCAGGAGCGTTATGAAGTGGGCCAGATTGTACGCGAGCGCTATCGGCACAAGCGAGAACACGTACACGCTTGCCACTTCCAGCGCGCCTGCTTCCTCGCGGGACAGCGTCTTGATCGCCCAGGCGAACGCCAGATACACAACTGCAAACAGCGCCGGGGCAAGGGCTAGAGCGACCGTGTCCACCACGTCCGAGGTCGCGAAAGACAGCATGTTGGCGCGCAGGTTCGCCCAGGTCTCCGTGTCCTGGAACCCGTCGAAGCTCACAGTGGCAAGCGCCAGAACCACGAACGCTGCTGTCGCGACGGACACGCGCTGCTGGAGTGCGAGTCCAACGGCGAATGGACGCAGGTTTAGCTGCCTGTCTCCAGCGGTGGCGTACTCGTAGCAGTCGTAGCAGTCCACACACTCGGCCTCTAGGCGGCAGTCAGAGGCGCAGTCTCGGCACACGCCCCTGTTCGTCACTCTCAGCTCCGTCGGAGAGAATCGAGAGAAGAACCCGAAGAGCACAGTGAACGCCTCGCCGTTTCGGAGCCAGGTATGCTTCCCGAACGCGGCCATCCCGACCCACGTGACGATCGAGTACATCAGCGCCATCACCGAAAGCGTGAACGGCCTGAACGCGCCGGTGTAAACGTTTTCGGCCCATGCGAACAGGAAGAACAGCAGCAGCGCGGGCCAGATATCCAATCCCTGTGGATAGTTGAACGGAGGGTCTTCAGGCTCGTCGGATTTTACAAAAAAACCCCTCAGCCTCCGGTACCACTCGAAGGTGATCTTCCAGGGGTTGATGAACACCCAGACGTTCCCGACCAGCGCGACGACGTACCCCATCCCAACCCACCAGATAATCCAGATGAACGTGGGAGACAGGTTTTCGATTGCCCGGTCAGTGCCGAAGAAACCCACGACCAGCAACAGCAGAAGCGTCAGCGCCGAAACGGCCCTAATCACCACGGCAAGTATCTGGCTGGACATTACCGCGCCAATTTGCATGTCCAGCTTTAAGCTGGCTCGAAGCAGGTCCAGCCTCGGGTAGCTGAACTTCTCTGAACGCCTCTGAACGAACAGACCGATCAGCACAAACGACAGAAAGACCGTCGCCACAGCCCCAACCAGGAAGTAGTTCAGGGGTATGGGCAGGTCGTATCGCTGTCCGAACGCATGCGCCGAGACCGGAGACACAATCAGCGCAAGCGCGCCGACAGCCGCGGCAGCTAGAATCCTCCACGCATAGCTCCCCGCTTCTTTCCCCCTCCACCGGCTGAGATGGGCAGACAAATGTGTACAGACAGGCATGAGCGCCAACTAACAGGCCCCTTCTCCCTCAGGGCTTACAGGGGTAGGTAAGATGTACAGCCAAGCATGAGCGCCAACCAACAGACCCCTTCTCCCTCAGGGAGAAGGTTGGGATGAGGGTGAAAAGTACGAATGCATACCCCTCGAAAATTACACTCCTACTTCAACGTCTGGATGTAGTTGATGAGATGCCATATCTCGTCTTCGGACAGCTTATCACCCATCGGCGCCATCGCAGTACCCGGGATGCCGTCCTTGATGAACTCGAACAGCGCGCGATCGGGATGCAGCGGGACATGGACCGTCAGGTCTGCCGGGGGTGGCTCCAGGCCCGCGCCGGCGGGGCCGTCGCCCAGGCCTTCAGCGCCGTGACACAGCTGGCAGTCCTCCTGGTACACCATCATCCCGGCGGTGACCGAGTCCTGTGTCGGAGGAATCGGGTTCCGCGCAGCAACCTCCTCCCCTGCGCCGAGCGCGCCGAACAGCAACGCTCCGCCCGCGATTACGACCGCCGCGCCCACAACCATGGCTGCCGCGCCGCCACGCGAGTACCAGCCACCTAACGGAATGCTGACTCCCATGAACACGAACCCCAGGAGCGCGAGCTCGATCCCGAGCAGCGTTCTGCCTGTATCCGCTGCCGGGGCGATAGCCAGGCTTCCTCCGCCTCCTTCGGTCACCTCGAATCTGAACGCCGCGCGCGCGTCGAATGCGTCCGGACGCTGGACGACCAGCTCGACCTGCCACGCTCCGGCAATGCCGATTAGCTGATCGTCGAGTGCGAACTCCCCTTCGCCTATCTCCGTAGCTGAGTAGGGAGTCTCTCCAAGGTCGGCGTCTAGGTACGATAGCCCCACTCTCACGTCGGTCGCGTTGGCGATCGGAGCGCCGGACCGGTCTGTCAGCGAAACGCCGATAACGTTGGGGCCGACCTGACCAGGATCGATCTCCAGCGTCATGCGAGTGCCCTCAGACACTTCTTCGAAGGTGAGTCCGCTCTCGACACCGATGCCCTCGCGGGACGCGACCTGTCGAGCAGGCTCCAACGACGTCAGGAAGCCCACTGACAGGAGCGCGAGCGTCGCCAGAGCTATCTCGGCGCCTACCAAACGCTTGAGCCAGACGCTCGCAGCGTCTCCGGCGCGGAGTCTCGGTCTCACCCAAATCAGGTTCACCGCCGCTGCCAACAGCAGTGCTCCGACGATAGCCACCTTGCCTGTTAGAACCCTCCCGTATGGGACCTCCAACGCCGGCGCCACAACCACCTGCGCCCAGGCGCTGTACATGCCCGTCAGTATGATCACGACGACGCTGAGCCCCGCGACCAGCGAGAACCTGCGCACAAGCGTCGAGAGCATTTGGCGTCGCTCCGACTTGTCGCGGATACGCAGAACGAGTCGCGCGGCCAGGGCAAGTCCGCACAGTCCACCGACCCACACGGCCACCGCGACCAGGTGAATGAAGTCGTTGGCTATCGCTTCCGTTCGGACGTTGACCGTCGCGGCCGCGTGGCTGGTCAGACTGATCGCCAGCAGCATGCCTGCGCCCAGCGCTGCGCTGAGCGCCACCAGCGTTGCGCTGTCCCATCTGCGCCAGGCAGCGATCACCGCCGCCGCGGACGCCGCTCCGAGCGCGACACGCCACAGCCACAGGCGCCCCCATTCCGTATCGAACAGCACCTCCCAGACGGGGCCGCCAAACACCGCGGGCAGCGAGGACTCGAACACCACAGACGCCTGGACGATAAGCTGGGCCACAGACGCCGCCAGCAGGACACCGACCGCGATTGTCACCAGCCGCGCCAGGGAGCCGGTTAGAGTCGAGTTGAGAGCAGCTCGATCTCGCCCGTTGCCGTCGCTCTTGAGCGCAGGCCTGGAAACCAGGAGGTGAAAGGTCACACCTCCCACCAGTGTCAACCCTCCAAGCAGTACCAGCCATTGGATGACCGGCTCCGCCGGTGACTGGAACAGTGGTTGGTCGGCGACTGCCGCAGCAGTACCCCCTGAGATCGGTTCACCCACTGAGAAGACGAAGGCGCCCCTGACACGATGACCGTCCACAGTCGAGACGTTCTTCCATGCCACCGTGTACGTGCCCTCGGCCAGCGGTCCCACCGATACCGACATCAGGAGCGGGTCTGACGGATCGACCACACTGTCCTGTCCGTCCACACGGTCGCCCCGCGAGTCGAACACCTGGATCTCACTGAGCGCAGGCTCAAGCGGCTCTGTGAAACGAATCGTGACGCGCGACGGGGACTTCTCGACCACCGAGTTGGCCGCGGGGTCAGACTCCGCATAGTTGGCGTGCGCCTCCACCAGCGCCGGAGCCGACACAAGCAGAACAAGCAGCGCCAGGACGACCCAAGTCGCCGCAAACGCCCTGCCGCTCACGGCGCCATCTGGTCTAGCTGCGCCAGAATCATCTCCGCCGTTGGACGGTCGGTGATGTCTCGGCCCACGTGAAATGCAAGGACCTCTCCGGCCCCATCCAGGATGAACGTCGCGGGCGCAGCCACGCCGTCGCCGTGCCGGTCGAACACGCCGTAGTCATGCGCCACGCTCGCGTCGTCGTCAGCCAGTATGTAGAAGCCCGTCCCGTGCCCCGATACGGGATCGGCTCCCACAAACTCCGCCATGTTCTTCGCGTCGAGCACATTGTCCGTGCTTATTGCGACGAGCGCGACATCACGCTTCTCGAACTCCGGGTACGCCTCCGCCAGCTCACCGAGCTGGCTGCGACATATCCCTCAGAAGAAGCCCCGATAGAACACCAGCGCCACGGCCTGATGCTCTTCGATAAGCCCCGACAGCGACACCTGATCGCCCCGAGCTGAAGACAGGCTGAAGTCTGGGGCGATTGCGCGAGCTGCGGGACTATCCCCGGGAGGCGGGGCGGGAATCGAAGGAGTCGCCGTAGAAGCCGGAGCCGAAGTGGACGCCGGCGCAGCGGTCGGAGTCGGGGGCGTCACAGACTCCGAGCCGCAGGCCATCACCACGAAGACCGTCAAAGCGGCGACAAAGTACACCCCCACTCTCAGGAGGGAATTCTGGTTCTGGAGTGGGGCTGACACAATGACTCTCCCGGTCACGAGTTCCTACTTCGTATGGACAGTACCAGCGACACACAGCCGAAAGCCATGCCGCCCGCGCCCAGGACTATGCCGATTATAGCCATTGTGGCAGTGGCGCTATCAGGCGCGTCGTCTGTATCGAGTGTCTCCTCGGACGCCGCCTGCAACCCTCGAACCGCCGACTCCAGTTCCCGTGCTGACACGACCGCATCAGGGAAGTGTATCGCAGCAGCGGGCTGCACGTCATCGAAGTAGCCGCCACCGGCCTTTGAATCGAAGATCGCGTCGATCTGCTCTCCCTCTATGGCTCCGAAGAGGCGGAATCGGTAGTGTCCCGGCGATGTCGGGATCAGGTCGGCCGCGTAGTGACCTGGGTCGTTGAAAACGGCCCGCAGGTTCATCGTCTTGGAGACGGCAGATGGAACGTGGGTCACTTCCACCTGGAGCGTGTCCTCCAGTCCCTCGATCGGAGGGGCCTCAGCATCGTGCTGCTCTCCCATCTCCATACCCGACGACTCTTCTTCCTCGTCTCCGCTCCCCTTTGTCACGCGGAGGCTTACCGCGTTCTTCTCTCCCTCGTAAGCGGGTTCGTGCAGGAATCCCACGACGAGCTTGTAGCCTCCCTCTTCTCGATCTTCGTGCGCCAGCACGACACTCGATGCCATCGCAGCGAGCGCCGCTACTATCAAGATTGCTATCAGTGATCTAGTCAAGACCACCTCCAAAGCCCGCCCCGTACTCGATACGGGGTCTGCCTCCGTACACGCCAGACGTTAGACGTCACCGGCACGGTCTCCTCTACGCCCTTCAGCGTCTGCCACTTTGGCCGTTGGCTCTCTGCTTCAGGAATGCACGCATGGAAAGTCCCAGGATGATCACGAATGCCAGCAGCGTCGCCAAGGTGATGATTCCCGCGATCGGGCTCGCCCGCTTCACGTCGTATGTGAACAGCGCCGAGCCGCTGCCGTCCTCACCGGACACGGTGATCGTTACCGCCCAGGGGCCTTCGTTCTCCAGGACAGCGCGCGCCTCGTACAACGACGGATCATACGAGTCAGGTCCGAACATCAGCGGAGCGCCCGGACCTTCCGGCCCCTCCGGGACAGCCCTGACGACCGCGTTCGGCACGCGAACGCCTGTGTCTGGGTCTGCCACCTGAAGGATGAGGATCGCCTCGCCCACAATCGGAGGGTCAGGTATGGTGCCGAGCAGAAGCTCGTAAGGCCCTGCCTGGGCCTGCTTGGTGAGCTGAAATCCGCTCCCGTGCGCGCCGACCCAGTCGGCGACGGACAGCCCAACGGCTGCCGCCACCAGGAAAACAGTGCATACAAGCGCGAACTTCAGGCAGGGCGCGCCCTGCACCCGTAAAACAGAAAACCGCACAGGCCCAACCTAACTTACCAACACCCCAAGCTCAGAGAGACAATAGCCGGAGGCTAGGCGCGAGGCGGTCTTTCGAGAGGGGATACGGACGCGGACTCGAGTACCGAGTGTGCCGGCGCGCGCAGCGCCAGCGCCACATCCGGGTTGGGCATCAGCCGACTCTCCAGCTCCGAGTCGGCCAGCAATGCCACGGCAGGACCGGCTGAGAAGACCTCGAAGCTGTACAGCGCGATCCCGCCCTCAGCGGCGCCAGCGGCCTGATCGGGCTGATGAGCGTGCAGGCTCGCGTAGTCGTGCTCGTGGCCGGCGTCGGCTCCGAAGTGCGCGTGATATGGCTGACGCTCAGCGAAATGGTGGTCGATAACCGGCCCCAGAAACGGCAACGCCAACATCACGACAGCAAGACCAACCGGCCACACTCTGACAAGCACACGATTCATTCCAAGAAAAGTATAGCACCTGCCAGTTAAGCAGATGCTCTAGGGTTCGTCACGGGACTGGATAACGAGGATTACGTCGATGGCGCCTTCAAGCTTCGCCTGATCCTTTTCCATCTGCGTCATTCGGGTATCTAACCCGTCGATAGCCTCATCCAGCTTGGATTCTAACCGCTCAAGCCTTTCATCAACGTTGTTGAATCTGGCATCGACCTGCGTGAACCTGCCGTTAACGTCGTCAAATCGACCATCGTAAACGAACCCTATCACCAGGACGGCAGCCGAAACGACGGCTACTATCGTTGGGAACTGTGATTTGCAGGATGCCCATAGTCCGACAGCCAACTTATGGAAGTCTTGCTGTCCGATCCTATTCACTCTGTAGTCCCTTTATCGCTACTGCCGCACCAAGCAAGCCGCCTAGTATTGCCGCTACCGGAGGGGGCAGGGCATTAATGTCCATTAAAGCATAGATTGCCCATGCTGCCAGGGCGCCGATTGCTGCAAATGCACCTATCACAACCCCCGCCATCGCGTTACTCCTCCTCTGATCTCATTCTAACATACACTTTGACGACATCCGTGCACAATGCCCCTACGGAACTGTATTGGCTCATATAACATCCTCCACAAGAGCGTAACCCACATATATCTAGGCCTGTGAGAGGTGGACCGCTTTGCGGATTCCAGCCTTCGCTGGAATCACGAGGTTCTACAGAGATCTTGAACCCAAGCCCCTGCACCACTAACCCAGCCCCCTGCGGTCTTCGCTCACCCCCGTGCCTACGACTTCGAGGCCCAGCCCCCCTGTTCGGTCTGAGGGCCTGTAAAGCCGCCTGCTGCGCGTCCTGACAGTTCACCACTCCGGTAATCCCCCTATTCGGCCCCTCAGATGCTGGGACTGTAACCGGATCACAGGTACAATAGTAGATACATCCTGAGAGCGGGAGAGCGCAGCTTGCCCCAGTTTCAGATAGTATCCGACTTCCAGGCCACCGGGGACCAGCCACAGGCCATAGACGAGGTCGTCGCAGGCATCGACAGAGGCATGGTCCACCAGTCGCTGATGGGCGTCACAGGCAGCGGCAAGACGTTCACCATGGCGAACG
>JAAXHZ010000058.1 GCA_012270625.1 Dehalococcoidia bacterium
TAAGACACCCAACCACCACTGGATTGCCGAGCGGCGAGCCACTTCGTGGATTCCGGCTTTCGCCAGAATGCCGAAAGAGCGATGCCTACCAAACTGGGAGGGACAGGTTCGTGGCTTCCTACTAAATTGAAACAGGTTCGCTTGTGAACGAGACCTTGGGATGAACGTGAACCTATGGTACGGTTGTAAGGCTTCCTTTCGGACTTGTCCCCAACAAACCAGGCGCGCGAAGCGCGTTTTGGAGTGAACACGATGGCTCGCAAGACGTCCAAGAGACCGACGAAGGCCTCTATGAAGGCCACCGAGAACACTAGCGGTGAGGTGAGACTCCTTTCGGGCGGCAACCCGCAGATCGCAAAGGCCGACGGCGACGCCCCCGTGCAGGCATACATCGCGGCAATGCCGGGATGGAAAAGCGATGTCGGACGGCGCCTCGACGACCTCATCGTGCGCAACGTGCCCAACGTGCTCAAGGCCGTGAGGTGGAACTCCCCCTGGTATGGCATCGAGGACGAGGGCTGGTTCGTGAGTTACCACGTCTTCACCCGTTACGTAAAGGTGACATTCCTCAATGGCGCGTCGCTGAAACCCGTCCCACCCGGCTCAGGCAAGGACCCTGACGCGCGCTGGGTCGATATCTACGAGGGTAAACTCGATGAGGAGCAGATGGCGACGTGGGTCCGGCAGGCCGCCGCCCTGCCCGGCTGGTACGGGTTCGACAAGCTGTGATCGATGTTGACGCGATGTGGCGCGCATGGCGACAATAAAGAGGTCTGACCACTTAACGAAGGAGCCAAGCCTGTCATGCCAGATCGGTCAAAGACTTTGATTCGTCCAGTCTGCATCGTCACAGCGCTGGCAGCAGTCGTCTTCTCCGTAGCGCTTCTGCTCCCAATGGGGGTACACGCCCAGTCGGACGATACTTTCGAGCCACTGTTCAGCCGCGAGGCGGGGCCGTTCGACATCGCTATGTCGTGGGTGCCACCCTCACCGCAGGTGGGGTTCGTCAACATCGGTGTGAAGCCGACGCTGATCGCCGACGGCTCCCCGGTTACCGACGCCCGGATTCTCCTCGTGGCAGAAACGGAACCTGAGCATCCCGAGTTTGAGGTGGTTGCCGTCAACACGCCCAACCATCCCGGGGTGTATCGCGCGAACCTCAAGTTCGAAGAGGCCGGCAACTGGGTGATCCACGTCCAGGTGAACAGCCCGACCATGGGTCAGGCCGACTTCAGATCTCCGCTGGTGATACTCCCGGCCCCAATTCAGCCCGGCCCCGCGGGAGGCTGGGTGTTCCTGGGCGTGTTCCTCGCATTGGCCGCTGGCAGTGTGTATATCATCATGGCGATCCGGAAGGCGCAGGCAACTCGGCGGATGCGTCTCGAAGGGAGACTATGAGCAGCATGTCCCCCGACTTCTGGTAGGTAACCTCTACCGGATCACCAAGGACCATGTGCTCCCTGACGTGGGCAGGCGTGAACTCCTCGAACCGCCTCCCACCCGCGTGAAAGTCCAGAACTACGCCTGACTCGCTGGCAACCGTGATGGACTCGAACTCTAGGAGCGATCTAGTCTCAACGCTCGTTACTAGTCCGGTGAAGCTGAGGTGTGCCTCCGTCGCCCCCTCAGACCCATCATCACAGCCTCCCAGCGCGACCAGGATGGACGCCAGCGCCACTATTTCAAACAAGGCCAAGGGCTTGTTTAGCAAAAATCTTGCACTTCTTTCACGTTGACTGCGCATCGGGTCTTTCTTAATGTTTAATTCGGGGCAAGAATACCATGCGCTTGTTATCAACATTCATCCTTCTAGTCGCGCTTACCCTGTCGGTATTCATTTCCGGCTTCTCTGACGAAGCCGAGGCCCAGGAACGGTCAGACGCGCTGACCTTGTTGATAGTGGACCGGCACGCGATCTCCTCCGACCGGTCCACGATCGATCTGGTCAACTCGCTGCTCGGCCTGATGTTCAGTCTGAAGGAAGGCCAACCGTTCGCTCTTGTGTTCGGAGACGATCTCTCCAGAGTTTATGGCCCTCTGGATACCGACACAGACGACTTCATTGAGATGCGACAGGCAGTCGAGCAGAAGCTGGCGTCTCCACCACCGGCAGAGCCTCTCGACCTGGTCTCGGCGCTGGCTGAAACATACAACTACCTGAATGGTCTGGTGGTGAGCTCGGAAACGTCGATCTATCTGATAACGGGTGATACTTCCAAGACCGAACCGGCGGACGAGCTCGACAAGGTGCGTCCTGTCCTGAACCTGGTCGAGGAAGCAGGCTGGCCGGTATTCAACGTGACCACACCTGAGACTGACCCCGGCCTCAAGAACGTTCTCTCAGAAATCGCGCGACGTACCAGCGGTGAGTCGTTCGAGCTGTCCATACCCAATGGCCTGGAGGAGATAACCAACCGGACCCTCGTCAGAGAGGGAAAAGGAGCTCTCCAGGCAATGGGCGAGACCATCCTCTCGCCCGACTCGGTATTCGAGACCGACCTCGACGTGGTGCCCGGCACCGGCGAGCTGAACATGATCTTCTTCCGCGAGGACGACGTAACATCGTTCAAGCTCAAGAATCCATCCGGGACGGAGGCCTCCTCTGGAGACCGAAAATCCTCATCGACCATAGAGCTGCCCAACATTGTCATCCTGGAAATCCAGGAGCCAACTCCCGGTCGGTGGTCCCTGGAAGTCCGGGGGGATAGCGGTCTGCTGTCGGCCGGCCGGTACTCGGTAAACCGCTACCGCATTGAGTTCCAGACGCGCGGCGCGGTTCCCGTAGGGGCGCCAGTCAACATCATAGCGTCGGTTACTGACGACGGCAGCCCTGTCTCGGTGGACGCGGGCCTGCTGACGCGCATCATCGACCCCAACGGGACGTCGGTGCTGTACCACCTCAATGACGAGGGCACAGGTGGCGACGCCATCGCCGGCGATGGCTACTATTCAGCGACACTGCCTTCGCTCACGGTTGACGGCACATACAGCGTCGAGATGCAGCTGCAGTGGCCCGAGATTGCCCACACCATAACGACGCTGTCCTCCTTTGACGCCCGGCTGTTTCCAGACATAACGCTCATTTCAGAGCCCGTAGATACGCTGAAGCCAGGTGTGCGGACCAAAATAGCGGAGATCACCGTAGGTGTCGGCAGCCAGCCCTTCTCGGTATCTCCGAACGACCTGCTGGCCTCGGTCGCTACCAATCAGAGAGATCCCGGCGTCGTGGAGCTGGTTCCCAAGCAGATAATCTCGGAAGGAAAGGCGTTCGAGTTTGACGTGTTCTACACAGCTCAATCCGAGTCCTTGGCGACGGTGGCCGTTTCGATGGACGTCGAGTACGCCGGTCAGCAGTTCCTGCGAAGCGTGGACCCGATAGTCGTCTCGTCTATCCCACCTGCTCAACCGCTGCCGACACCGCGCCCGCCCGCCACTCCGGCGCCCGCGCCAACCACGGCTCCCCCTCCGGCCGTTCCCAGAGTTGAAGAGCCCAGACCGACGACCACTATCGCCGTCGTCGTGATTCTCGCACTGATTGCCGCGCCGATCATCGTCCTGCTGGTCAACTATCTGATCAGGGTGGCGCCGTTCGGAGCCATCTACACCGAAGATGGCCGTTTGGTTCTCAGGTTGAGGGAAGTCGAACGTCCTCTGTTGAGAAACCTCTTGACCAGAAACCGGGTCGCGGGCGACGAGCTGGGCATTCAGGGTTTCGAGTCGGTCTCGCTCAGATTCTATCGCGACGAGGTACTGATCGAGCCCCACGAATTCTCGACCAACACGGTAAGGCTGAACAACCAGCCTGTCACCGATCTAATCAACGTGCATGACAGAAGTTGGCTGGGCGCTATGGGTCGTCTGTACTCGTTCAGATTCAGCGACCCGGGCGAACCGGATGAAGAACCCACTGCCCCAACTGCCGACGACAGCCAGGAAGAAGCCATCGAGAGCGAGAGCGCCGAGGAGAGTGCGTAGAGGTCACTCGCTTGCACCCGGTCAAATCGAGCGGTCTAGGGTCTTAGAGATATTCCCAAAGGTGATTTTCCAAGCGCCTCCTCTCCCTTGAGGGAGAGGATTGAGGTGAGGGTGAAAGCGCTGGCAGGGGACTCCCCCTCATACTGGCCTTCTCCCCCGGGGAAGGGATTTTAGAAACACCCTCTTACTGCTCGACGATCCTTATGGTCGTGACGACGTCGCCCGGAGTCGTCGCGCTGGACGGGTCGCGAACCGAGATGTTGTTCACTACGTCCATTCCCGAAGATACCTTGCCAAACACCGAGTGACACGACACGCCAGGCGTAGCGCAGGGTTTCTCGGAGCCGTCCGGGTTTAGACCGTCAAGAGCCGGAGTGGGCACGAACGTGATGAAGAACTGGCTTCCGTTCGTGGCCAGGCCTCCCGCGTTCGCCATCGACAGTATGCCAGGGCTGTCATGGCGCAGGTCCGGATGGAACTCGCTCTCGAAGCGATAGCCGGGACCGCCCGTCCCTTTGCCGGTGGGGTCTCCGCCCTGGGCCATAAAGCCGGGAATCACGCGGTGGAACGTCACTCCGTCATAGAATCCCTGCCGCGCCAGGAAGACAAAGTTGTTGACCGTCTTAGGAGTTTTGTCGGCAAACAGCTCTATCTCGAACTCCTCACCCTTGGCAAGCTCAAAGACCGCGGTGTACTTCTTGCTGGTATCGATCTCCATTGCCGGGGGTGAGTCCCATTGTTTGGGACCGCTGGAGGCAGGAGCCGGCTGTGATTGCGCCGGTGGAGAAGTGGGCGCCAACTGAGCTGGGGCAGTCTCCTCGGGTTCGGAGCTGCAAGCTGCGAGGGCGACCGCAAGGACAGCCGCCACTATCAGAGACAGTTTCGAGATCATTGTAGTCAAGAGCCTCCAGCGAAAGACTGCGCGACCGCAGGTGGCCGCGGATGTTGCGCCACATTTTACAGGTGTCGCGGTCGGATGTCAGCGGTCGGGCAAGCGGGCCACAGGGAAAGACCCGAGTGCGAAAGGCGACCTGACAGGGAGATTATCCTCTCTATACCCCTGTAGCGCCCCGCTATTCCGATCTCAGGGAATTCAGGACTCCCCGCATCCCTAGCTGGTATCCGAACAGCCCAAACCCGGTTATCACACCCTTGCAGACACCCGCCACCTGCGACTGGCCGCCTCGCGCGGCGGGATTGGAGATGTGTATCTCGTAAACCGGGAAATCGACCTGCGCGATAGCCGCGAGGACGCCCGGATGACCTGAAGAGTACGCGGCCGGATTGAACAGAGCCGCATCGACGTCGCCGCTGTCGTGGGCCTCGTACAGCCTGTTGACCACCTCGCCCTCGATGTTCGAGTGGAATATCTCAACATCTACGCCGAGGTCAGAGGCGCACTGCCGGATGTACTCGTCGTACTCCTCCAGGGTCTGAGTGCCGAACGTCGCTGTCTGAACCTTGCCTCGCATGTTCATTCCGAGGCCGTGCAGAACAAGAATCTTCGCCAATGTGGTCTCCTCCATCTCTTGTCCGTCATTCCGGCGCCGGCCGGAACCCACGAAGTGGCTCGCCGCTCGGCAATCCAGAAGAGCAAGTTACAGCTCCAGGGCCGCGTACGAAGCTGCCATGATGTTCTCCGAATCGATGCGGTACTCCTTGTACAGCTCTTTCATGGAGCCGGACTGCCCGAACTCGGTTACTCCAACTGGAATCACCGGCGTTCTGAGCGCGCTTCCCACCCATGAGAGTGTGTGGGGGTGTGCGTCCTGGACAGTCACTACCGGGGCGTTTCGCGCATCTGACGATATGGAATCGGCCATGAACATATCCAGGTCGCCCTTGCCGTCCATGGCGTCATAGACCGACTGCTGAAACGCTCTGTACAGGGGTCCCGGCCCGGTCACGTTGACCACGTTGGCAAACACGCCCTCCTCGAGCAGCGCGTTGCTGGCAGCCACCGCCTCCGGAATCATCGCTCCGCTGGCAAGTATGTGGATCACGTTGGTCCCAGGCTTGAAGCCGTGGTTTCGGCTCCTGTCTATTAGCCTGTACGCGCCGTTTAGAACCTGCTGCCGCATTCGCGCGCGCGCGATCGGCTCGTCCGGCGCCTTGAGAAGACCCTGATCGACACGTTTGCTGGTGAGCCTAAGATAGAAAGACCGCGACCGGTTTCTGATCTGTTCCAGCGCCGCCAGCATGATCCACTCTAGCTCCTGCCCAAAGCATGGCTCGTAGAAATCTATCTCCGGGATTTCTGT
>JAAXHZ010000059.1 GCA_012270625.1 Dehalococcoidia bacterium
TCACCCCAACCCTCTCCCTGAGGGAGAGGGGATCTCGGACCCCTCAGGGCGATGCCGACTAAGCTGATACAGCTTCCAGTAGGTATATGAGATGTTGCCGATTCGTGCGAGATTCCTGATCAAGCGATTTCCCGGAAACGATGTTCTGTGTGAGCCTCTGGTCTGCTGTCGTTTCGTTCGTGAATTCCTTGTCACTCCTTAGACGTGGGTGTTAGACTCGGTGGACATTTCCTCGATCTCCCCGCATGGCTTGTCAGCCGCAGTGCGTCGTGAGACAAAAGGACAGGCGACTTGGCACAGAGATCAGTCGGCAATCCGATCTTCTACGGATGGTTCATAGTCGCCGCGGGGTTCTTTGCCCTGTTCGTGTCCATGGGCGCCAGGAACGGGTTCGGCGTATTCGTCGTACCCATGACCGGCGACCTGGGATGGACGCGCACCGAGATCTCCGCAGCCATCGCTGTGGGCATTCTCGTGAACGGCCTCTCTCAGCCGTTTCTCGGCAGGCTCTACGATCAGTATGGCGGCCGTCTGGTTATCTCGCTCAGCCTGCTGGTGCTTGGCCTGGCAACTATGCTGCTCGCGTTCACCAGCAACTTCGGCACCACCTTCGGATTCAGGATGGACTTCGGTGTTGTGGATGTCAGGCTCTCCGCAAGCCTCCTGTTCCTGATAACGATCTATGGTCTCGTGATGTCCACCGCATCCAGTGGCGTATCACTGGTGACGGTGCACGCCGTTCTCGCCAAGTGGTTCTACCGGCGTCGCGGCATAGTGCTGAGCGTCTGTACGGCGGGAACCTCAGTGGGTGGTCTCATACTGACCCCGTTTGCCGCCTCCCTGATCTTATGGGCGGACTGGCGCGTAGCGTGGGTCGTGCTCGGATGTTTCGTTCTGGCGCTCGCGCTGCCGCTGGTCGCCATACTTATGAGAGACAGCCCGGAGGAGATCGGGGAAGTCCCAGACGGTCGGGAAACTGCGCCGATGTCTCCGACGATGGCGCTGACACTCAAGGCTGCCTGGACGGCGATATGGTTCGTCATCCAGCTCTTCGCGCTGCCGCTGGTCGCTTTCATCAGGCTGGTAGCTCTCGTCACGAGAGACAAGAAAGACTCCTTGTCCACGTCCACGACCGCGCCGCCGCTGGAGTCTGAGAGCTGGAAAGACTCGTTCAGGTCTCCACCGATATGGCAGCTGTCAGGCGCGTACTTCGTCTGCGGAGTGACCACGCTCATAATCTCGACCCACTACGTGCCGTTCGCGATAGACCTCGGCATCAGCGCGGCAGTGGCCGCGCTCGCTTTCGGGATGATGCAGGGACTCAACGCCGTCGGCGTGCTGGTCGTCGGTATCCACGCGGACAAGTTCAGCCGCAAGAACCTGCTTGGGACCATCTACTTCATGCGGTTCTTCGCGTACGTCATGCTCGTCGTCCCCAGCATCCTCAGCGACGTAGTGGGAATCGGAATCCCGCCCTCGATCGGCATCTGGTGCTTCGCGTATCTCGCGGGCATGTCGTGGATAGCCACGCCGCCGCTGACGTCGTCCCTGACCGCCGACATCTACGGCACGAGGAATCTCGGCACGCTGGGCGGCTTCACGACGTTCGCGCACCAGATCGGCGGCTCGCTGAGCGTGGTGGTGGCCGGAATCCTGTACGACCAGACAGGCACCTATGTGGTCCCATTCGGACTCGCGGGTCTCACACTGCTGGGAGCAACGCTGGCGAGCTACTCGATCAAGGAGCGCACGTACTCGGTGCGGTACCAGACGGCGACGCCGACACCCGCCGTGGCGTCCGCCGCTGATGGCGACTGATGATCCTGCTGTCCGCGCTTACCCACCACGGGGAGCCGGGCGACCCGGTGCTCCTACAGTGGATCAACGACCAGATCGACGCGATCCTGGGACTCGGCGACTTCGCGATGGTTGCGGTGTTCGGAGCTGTCGTAGTAGCCATCCCGGTAGGGATATTCGGGTTTCTGGCGCTCCAGCGGCTGAGGGGCTGGCGTTAGGCTAGATCCCCAGCGTCTCCCCTATCCGTCGCCGATGGTATCGGGGGTCTCCCAGGTAGTGGTAGAGGGTACGTGACATCTGCGTGTGAAGAGTCAGTCCGTATTCCCGAACGACACCAATGCCGGCGTGCACCTCGTGGGAGTGGTTGCAGCCCTGGTAGTAGCCCTCAGAAGCCACGGACTTGGCCAGGTGGACGCTGGTGGGGTCAGGCCGGCCAGTGTCGAGCTTCCAAAGGGCCTCGTAGGTCGTCCAGCGAGCGGCGTCCAGGTGGTTGACCATTTCAACTATGTGGTCCTGCACACGCTGGAACCTGCCGATAGGCGTGCCGAACTGGATTCGAGTGCGTGAGTAGTCCAGGGTCATGTCGAACACCGACTGCGCCCCGCCTACTTTGTACGCGCACAGCACCGGAATCGCCTTCTGGAATGCCCCCTGGAGCGGCTGCCACCCGCCTCCGACTTCGCCAAGCACAGCGTCCGCCGGGACCTTGACATTCTCGAAGGTCACTTCGCCGACACACCCCATGAAGCCGGACAGCTGCCTCGTACAAAGTCCAGGAGCGCGCGCGTCCACCATCAACAGAGTGACACCCTCCTGCCCGCGTCCGCGCACCGCGCAGATGAGCGTCGTTGCGGCGGCGGCGTCATGGACGAACAGCTTCGTGCCGCTGAGCGCATACCCTGAGTCCGTCGGCTGGGCGCGCATCTGTACACTGCCAGACTCCCAACCGTAGTCCTGCTCTGTAAGCGCGAGGCAGACAACCTCACGTCCGCTTGCGATGTTGGGCAGCCAGCGCCGCTTCTGCTCGTCAGTTCCGGCCTCGGCAACGATCAGCGCTCCGAGCACTCCAGATGAGAAGAATGGACCTGTCAGCGGTCCGGCGCCGAGCTGTTCGTAGAGCACAGCCGCGTCCGTCAGCGAGCTGCCCTCGCCTCCGTACTCCTCCGGCACGAGCATACCGAGCCAGCCGATGTTGGATGCCTTCTGCCATATGTCCTCAGAGTAACCCAAGTCGGACTCGTCGAACTCCAGCAGCGTCTCCTTGGGGCACTCCCGCTGCATGAAGTCGCGAGCCGTGCTTCTGAGGAGCTCTTGCTCTTCCGTTAGGGATAGGTCCATCAGCGCTCCTCCTGCTCTCGCAGCAGCTCGGAAATCTCACGGTGCAGAACTGGTACTTTCTCAGTGACAATGTCCCATACCCTTGAATCGTCCACTTGGAAGAATCCATGAACCAGGAAATTGCGGAAGGATATGACACTTCGGTAGTCCGTTATACGTACTTCTATGGACGGGTCAACTCGCAAAAGCAGATTGACTGATTCTCCAATGATGATGAACTGTCGTTCCACAGCAGAACGCAGAAGGGAATCCTGGGAATAGTCTTCACGAGTTTTGTCAGCAGTCCATTGGATTATGAGCGTGGTCGATTCCGCAATATGGGTGAGAAGCTGGAACTCGTCAGGTCTCATGGACATAGAATGGTGTCCGCGTCTTTTCTATCATGCGCTTTACGTATGGGTCTTTGAGCGCGGCGACATCCAAGTAGTCTATGTCTTGCTCCTCGTCGAATATGCATTCGAGAGCGCGTTGCAAACCATAGTATGCTTCCACGTTGTGCCACGGCCCATATTCAAGGAAGTCAACTAGGAAGCCGATGTCTTTACCTCCGGAAACTGAGTCTCCAAAGACATCGAGTCGCTTGACCTTGAATCTCTTGCATATTGCGAAGATCTCAGGACGTCTGATAAGTAGGGCTTCGTTCATCTCTACTGCCCGAGAAGGGTGATTCTTGTACGCCATTTCTACGCCAGCCTTCCCGCCTGCTCCCTCACCTGTCGTCCGATGCCGAGACGACGGGCCATGATGACCTTCTGTATCTCCGCCGTGCCGCCGGGGTGCATGGCGACGATGCTCGAACGCTGAAACACCTCCATGTGACCATCGGACTGGTCCCACTTCGGGTCGTTTGTCAGCGCATATGGACCGAGCGCCTTGAGTATAGCCTCGGCCGATCTCAGACCCGACTGCTTCCTGTACAGCGAGTGCTGAGGGCCTTCGTGCGCCAGCTTCTCACCCGCGTGGCGCATCCAGTAGTTGCGCAGACCGAACAGGCGTGAGATCTCGGCCTCCACGAACACGTCCACCAGCAGCTCGCGGATCTCAGGATCGCTGGTCAGCGACTGGCCGTTCTGCTTCAGGCTGGCCGCATACTCGAACAGCCTGTCAACCAGGCGATTTCGACGGATTGTGCCGCCTGAGCCATGCTCGAGCTCCAAGTGAGTGGTCGCCACCTGCCAGCCGTTGTTCTCCCCGCCGATCAGGTTGAACGC
>JAAXHZ010000060.1:0-6401 GCA_012270625.1 Dehalococcoidia bacterium
TCTCCCTGAGGGAGAGGGGGTATGTTACATCTGGGCAGTGGTCCAGGGTTCTCCGGCGTCGGTGTAGGCAATTCTGAGCTGCGGAGCGAAGCTGTCTATGCCAAAAGTCGTCCGGCAGACTGTCTCGGCGAGGTCCAGCAGCACCGGATAGCTTCTCTGATCCTGCAGAACGCTGTCGGCGAGCGCTATCAGAGCGGCAAGGTGTACGTGATCACGGTGGGCGTAGAAGAGTCGGGGCGGTCCCATGCTGGAAGCTCTGAACACGCCTCGCACAACTACGTCTCCCACGTCCTCTCTGAACCTGGCCGCCACGTCCCTCTGGTTAGCGTCGTAGTGTCCGGTGCGCTCGATCGACTCGATCTGATCGCTGATTGTGTCGATGACGGCGTATTCCAGCGGGGCCAGCGCCCTCCCGATCGTTAGCATCGCCTTGTCCTGATTGCCCTTCGGAACGAACACGAACCGTTGGTGTTCGAGCAGCATCTCCCTTAGGATCGCGACACCGGCCTGCATGAGCGGATATGTCATTCCCGATTGGCCTGGCCTGAGCAGTCCGGCGCCGGTCAGCAGCTCGAACGGCGCCGGAGCTCCCTGGCACATCTTCCAGCGCGCGTTCGAGTACCGGGTCAGAAACATGCGCTGGGCGTATGCCTGTATTCCCTGTCGCGCGAGCCTGCTGATGTGGTCGCGTCCCTGCCTGCCGTCTCCGGACGCCCTGCGCCTGTCCAGCACGTCGAGCATTTCAGATAGCGCGTCGTCGCCATCGAAGCGGCAGTCGCGACGGAACATGCGCTGCGACCAGGTCTGCTGGTCGCCGTCGTAGGTGACCAGGCACACCCCAATCTGAATGAAGGTCATCGCGAGCGTATCATGAGTCATGGCGATGCCGTCACATCCCTCTACGTTGCCGTTAAGCAGCAGGCCACTGTGGATTCTGCTGATATGGTCGGGGGTTGCCCTGTATACACCCGAAACCGCCCCGGCCCTTCCGGTGGCCTCTATTCTGGGAAACAGTCTCTCGCGCAGCGTATTGCGCACCCTGCGCTCCTGATCGACCGCGAGCCGGACCTCGTTTTCGAGCCGCGCGTAGGTATTGGCGAGGTCTGCGGCGGGAGTCCAGGACTCGGGATCCAGAATCCGATCCAGGCTCTCGCCGAACGCACTGCCGAAGGGATCAGAGTCCATCGGATACTCTCCGATGCTGTCCGGAGGCGTGTGTTCGGTGGGCAGGTTCTGAGCCGTCATCCGTCAATTCATTCCCACTCGGCCCCTGTAGCGCGACTCCGTACTATCAGACCAGTCCGAACTTTTCTGCGGTGGAGGGACCTCCCGTCAATCTCCAGATGAGCCGACTGGCATATGGCCCCGCGACTGTGGTCGGCAACCCGAATCTCTGCTCTGCGATGCGGCGGGACGTATCGACCAGATCACGAAAGGGCAGATTCCTGTAACCAAGAACGGCCCTGATCATCTTGGCGCGGGGAGCGAGTATCTCCAATGCCAGTCTATCAGCGGAGCATTCGGCTTCCAGCGACCGCCCACAGCCGTACCCACCGTCAGGTGTCCGATCCATGAAGTGCATCAGGCGTTTCGACGGGATGTTGCTGAGCCAGGCGTCGATGCGTTCGGTGGGAGCAGCTTCACGCGAGCCGTAGAGGATACCGATGTAGTCGCTGCCCATCTGCCGCTCCGCTCGTCGGTGATGCCGGTGTACCTCCAGGATGTAGTGAGAGACCTCGTGGGCTATGGTGAAGCGCTGCTCGTCCTCGGCGTCTTTCTGCTCGACCATGATCGTGGCGCCTCGCGGCCCAAATGCAATGCAGCCATGCAACGGACGATTGTCGGAAGGTCTGGCTCGCTCGCTCCGGCCATGCCCCAGAAAGTCGTCCGCGGCGGCGGGAGTCAGGTCCCCGATCTGATGAATGCTGATCTCCAGCGCGCAAGTGGCAGCATAGCCGAGGTCAACCGGATACCGTTCCGGGCCGCCTGCCCGTCTCCAGAACCACTCTGCCCAGTATCCCTCGTTAACGCCCATACTCATTCACGTTCAGAGACGTTCTCGCCATCGATCGAGGGGCGGTCCCTGGAGGCGAGCAAGATAGACTCTTCTGCGCTGACCTGGACGTGTCTTACGAGGTTGGCGAGCCTGTCGGCGCGAACGCGGAACCTGTTTGCGACGGCTTCTATATCCTCACGAAAGTGCGGAGGTTCGGCGCGCGGAGCCCGACATAGCGACATCGTCTTCATCACCTCCGGCAGGCAGCCAAGTTCACGGGCCACGTCGGCTGTGTCCGCGGAGACCATCTCCGAGTAGCGAGCGAGATACCAGCCGAGGTAGAACGGGTCTTGGGAAGCAAGCGCCGACAGTTTTTGGGCAGTCTCGCCAGTCATTGAAAAGACAGCCCCCTTCTCTGAATACGCTTCTTTATTCGGTCCTTGACCTTCTTGACCTCTCTCGCCTGATCCCGGTCAGGCAGATGTTCAATTCCCAGAGCTACCGCGGCAGCCTCGGTGCTGCGCTCCCCTTCGACCATCAGGAAGAACACGTCTCTCTCCGCGGGCGTCATGTTTTTCGTCAACTCCTCGGACAGCCGCTCGGCATCTATGTCGTCTGCAATCGTCTGTGATAGGTCATTCCCATCTGACCGATTAAACTCGACACTATCAAGTGAGATTCTGCCCCTGGCATGTCGGGACTCTTTTCTGAGGAGGTTTTGAAGATCCCGCTTGGCTGCGAGCCTCAGGTATGTCATCAGCCCACTTAGGCTGGAATCGTACTTCCGCGGGTTCTTGAAGTAATCAGTGAGCGCGTCGTACGTTGCCAGAGTGTATATGTCAGGATCGACGCCGGGGCCTATCGAAGGGAACTGATAGCACAGGTAGCGTTCGAGAATCGGCGCAGCGATCTCGAAGATGTCCGCAGTCGCCACTGGATCGTCGGCGAGCAGCCGCTTGTGCAGATCCAGCAGTTCGGTATTAAGGTCGGAATGGTGTGGCGATTCCATCACACTGCATGTCGAGGAGATGTGAGTGAGTCACACGGAGACGACATCATGAGTGTATATGCGGCCAGCACGCATGTCCAATGTATTAATATCCCAACGCGAGCCGCCTGGTAGCGCTCATCGACAGTGACGAGCTTTTTCCTTGCTGCGACAACCATGTTGTCGCCTTGCTCTTGCCCTCTAGCGCTCAGTTGCAGATACAACTGCGCCGATGCCGCCGAGAACTATGCCCAGCGCCATGCTCCAACCACCTGTCGACAATATAAACGGGGGAATATCTCCGCCAAGACCAGCTATGAGTATCATTAGGACCAGCGGTATCCCGAACATGACACCAGCTATTGCCAATAAGGCGTTACCCATCGCACTTAACCTCCATCTGTAGCTGGAGTATCATGCTGTATCTGGTGTGCGTCCCACAGCAATTCGATCTGCTCTTTGTTGGATTCTATGCGAGCGGCGTTCTCTGTTGACCTCGCCAGCATCTCTGGGTACAGAACCAATATGGCGAACACTACGCTTATAGCAGCGCCTGCAAAAAGAATTATAAAATCCCTGCTGATACTTCCTTTTTCGAACATTTTACCTCTTTGGCTCAATTATTCTGGTGTCTTTCTGAAACGGATCGACGACTGCCGATATTCATCCGGCGCTGGGCTTGAACCTCTTTAGTCGCAGCGAGTTGGATACGACGGAGACCGAGCTGAGCGCCATCGCCCCGGCTGCGAGAATTGGATTCAGAAAGCCGTAGCTGCCGAGTATGGGACTCAAACTGTCCGGGACCCCTGAGCCGGAGAAGAACGGGTACAGCGCCCCGGCCGCAACCGGGATGAGCGCGACGTTGTAGGCGAACGCCCAGAACAGATTCTGTCTGATTACGCGCATCGTCGCGCGGCTGAGATCGATCGCAGCGGGCACACCGAGCAGATCGTCTCCCACAAGCGTTATATCCGCGGCCTCTATGGCAACATCCGTTCCCGTGCCTATGGCGACTCCGATGTCGGCCTGTGCCAGCGCGGGCGCGTCGTTGATTCCGTCGCCCACCATCGCCACGGTCTTGCCATCGGCCATGATCTCCTGGATCCTCTCGGCCTTGTCCGAAGGCAGCACCTCGGCGATCACCCTTTCGATGCCGACCTCGGCGGCAACCGCTCTCGCTGTACGCGCGTTGTCGCCGGTCAGCATCACGACTTCTATGCCTCTGTGACGCAGCGCGGCAACGGCAGCGGATGATTCCTCCTTCAGCGCGTCTTCAACTCCGATGACACCCTCGACGACACCATCCAGCGCCACAAATACCGGCGTGCCGCCCCGCTCCGCGAGGGTCAGCGCTACCGGCTCCACCCCATCTGTGGACAGCCCCTGTTCCAGCATCAGCGCTCGGTTTCCGATGGTGACTCGGACGCCATCTACGATGGCCGTAACACCCGCGCCCGGTACGACGGCGAAGTCGTGCGCGTCACAGAGCGTGAGACCGCGCTCCGCCGCGTGATCGATGATGGCCTGTCCCAGTGTGTGCTCTGAGCGGCGTTCCACTGAAGCGGCGAGCGACATCAGGCGGTCCTCGCTGATATTCCCGACGTGGACCGACGTTACGGCTGGACGCCCCCTGGTGATGGTGCCGGTCTTGTCCAGCACGACCACATCGACCGCGTGGGCGCGTTCGAGCGCCTCCGCGCTGCGTATCAGCACGCCGTTCTCGGCGCCCTTGCCCGTGCCCACCATTATGGCGGTCGGAGTGGCGAGTCCCATCGCGCATGGGCAGGCTATTATCAGCACCGCCACAGCGGTCAAGATAGCGGTCACGTAGCTCGGCTCAGGTCCGAATGCCAGCCATATCAGGAACACTACGAAGGCTACCCCGATAACCGTCGGCACGAAGTATGCAGATATGAGGTCGGCCAGCCGCTGAATCGGCGCCTTGGATCCCTGCGCCTCCTCGACTAGCCTGATAATGCTGGAAAGCATGGTGTCGCGCCCGACGCGCGTCGCCGTAAACACCAGCCCTCCACGCCCGTTGACCGTCGCGCCGTAAACTTCATCGCCGGGCTGCTTGGACACGGGAGCGCTCTCGCCGGTGAGCATCGACTCGTCCACAGAGGAGGAGCCGGTCTCGACAACGCCATCCACCGGAATCTTCTCGCCGGGCCTAACGATGATGCGGTCTCCGACGACGATGTCGTCTATCGAGACGTCAACATCCTGATCGTCCCTGATGACACGCGCGGTCCTGGGTTGGAGTCCAATCAGCGCCTGTATCGCATTCGAGGCTTTGCGTTTTGCCCTGGCCTCCATGAACCTGCCCAACAGAACGATTCCTATGATCGCCGTGGACGTGTCGAAGTACGTGTCTATGTCGTGTCCCTGGAAGAAAGACGACTCTCCAAAGAGCGTGGCAACGACGCTGTACGCATAGGCGACCGATGTGCCGACAGCGACAAGCGTGTTCATGTTCGACGTGAAGTGTCGAGCCGCGCTCCAGGCTGACGTGTAGAAGCCCAGACCGGCCCAGAGCTGCACCGGCGTCGCGAGCGCGAGCAGCACGAACTCCATTCTGAACGGGAACAGCGCGTGCGCGTTTGGCAGGGCCATGAGCGCCATAATGACAGCGGCGACCGCGAGACTGAACGCGAACTTAACTCTTAGTACGCCCAGACGTCGAGGCGTAGAATCATCATCCATATCGCCGTCGCCGAGGGCGACCGCGGAGTAGCCTGAGTCCTCGACAGCGTGTCGAAGGTCCGCGATGCCGGTCACGCCCTGGATGTACTCAACCGTGGCCCGCTCGGTGGCAAGGTTGACTGATGCCGACTCCACACCCTGCACGCCGCTCAGCGCGTTTTCGACGTGCGACACACAGGCAGCGCACGTCATTCCATCGATACCGAGAGTCACCCGTCGGGTGTCGACGCCGTATCCGGCGTCCTTGAGAGCGTCGCTCACGACGCTAAGATCAAGGGAGCTGTCAGCCTGCCTCATGGACTCTGCGAGCGATAGAGTCGCCTTTTCAGTGGCGAGATTCACCGCAACGTCCTCGATGCCATCCACGGACATCAAGGCGTCGGAGACGTGGCTGACACATGCGGCACACGTCATGCCGGTAATCTGAAGTGAGATCTGAGACGCAGGCGGCGCTGACAACGGAGTACCACTCAACACGGATACTTCCGATTGTAGCATGACAGCTACGATCTCATGGGAGAGGGAGTATGGTAGAGAAAATTGCATAAGTGCAATTTTCGGGGAGTGAGTGGATAGGAGTGAGGAGTGAGAGCCTCCCCCAGCCACACTATTGACCACGCATCGGGGACTTATGCAATTTTCTTTATGGTAGGAAGCCGGCGAGTTACTCCGTGTGGAGCACTTTTCCGACAACCCCCATCCGAACCGGACGTG
>JAAXHZ010000060.1:6470-21170 GCA_012270625.1 Dehalococcoidia bacterium
TAGGTGCCCCGTTCGTTCCCTTGAATTACCACACTGGCCATTGTCCGCTCATCGGAGTTGCATTGGCCATTCATCCGATCGGCAGTGGCCTGTATCTAGGAGCCTCGCAGCTCTGAGTAGGGCGAATACACCCCTGAGCTAGATAGTGCGCACGACTCCGACAACCTTGCCTCGGACGGATACGTCCTTGGCGGGCACCATGATCGGCTCCATAGTGACATTCTCTGGCTGGAGTCGCACCATGTCGCCCTCTATGTAGAACCGCTTGAGAGTGGTCTCTTCAGTGGCGTCGAGCCAAGCCGCGACCATTTCGCCATCGGAGGCATCACTGGCAGGCTCGATAAGTACGAGGTCTCCGTCGGCGACAAGCGCGTCTATCATGGACGTGCCCTTGACGCGCAATCCGAAGACGTTCTGACGGTCCCCGGTGAGAGACGACGGCAGGTCGATTGAGTCGAAGCTGTCCGACGCATACGAAGGGCCGTCTGGAACCTGGAGTGGTTCGCCGGCGGCAATGCTGCCCATGATGGGGATGCTCTGGATGTCACGCTTCGACCCGCGCAGCCCCTCGCCGATAAGCTCGATGCCGCGAGACACTTCAGGCTCTCGCCTCAGATACCCCATAGCCTGGAGCTTGTGCAGGTTGTAGTCAACAACCGAGGTAGAGCTGACCTCACAGCCATTCTGGATGTCACGCACTGTTGGCGGGTACTGATGCTCGTCCATGAACTTCTGGATGAACTCTAGGATGCGCTGCTGCCGTTGTGAGAGCCGATTCTTCATGTCTAACCTCGCGTACGAATGTTCTGTCAAATAGAATATCAGACCATATGTACGGTGTCAATGCCTAGACGGATTGGAGAAAATGAACATGGAAGAACCTCAGCGCCTTGACTGTGCCTACAATCTGACGCAGGCTCGCGCGTGACCTGATGACATACCCGTCTTCAGTCCATATACTTTTCCCATCAGGAGGGGAAACAGATGCAGGACCTGGTAACAGCCGAGTGGACTGACGCGATAGAGGCCATCGAACGCTGCTATGAGCTGGGATGGACCGATGGACTTCCGGTCGTGCCGCCAACGCTCGAACGCGTGCATGAGTTTATGGACGTCGCGGCGCGTCCGGCTGACGAGGTGCTCGGCTCGATTCCAGAGCGCAGACGCGAGGTTACAGTCGCCAAGACCGCCGCTAACGCCGTCATGGCAGGGTGCCTCCCCGAGTACTTCCCGGTCGTGCTGGCTGCGACCGAGGCGATGCTGGACCCGGAGTTCAACCTGATAGCGCCCTCTTCCAGCCAGGGCGGCGCCGCCGTTCTGGTAATCGTCAACGGCCCCGCCGTGAGCGAGCTGGGGATGAACTCAGGAGCCAACCTGTTCGGGCCCGGCAACCGCGCCAACGCCACAATCGGGCGCGCGATACGGCTCATTCTGATGAACGCCTGCGCGTCCATACCCGGACTGTTCGACCGCACGGTCATCGGACATCCTGGCAAGTACACGTACTGCATCGCCGAGAACGAGACCGACTCCGACTGGCTGCCGCTGCACGTCGAGCGCGGCTTCAGCCCCGACCAGAGCGCGGTCACGGTGTTCGCGTCATGGGAGCCAAGGCAGGTGCGCTCGGCGGCTTACTCGCAGGAGGTGGTGCTGGATACGGTCGCGGATGTCGCGTCCGTGCTGGGATCGTCACTGGCGTCGTCAGACTCCGTCGGAGACGACTCCACACCGGTACGTCAGGGCGAGCTTGCAGTAACTATCGGCGGAGCCTCCGACTTCTGGGGAACCTGGACCAAGCGAGACGTTCGTGAGTACTTACATCCCAGGATTGGCAGGTCCATTGCCGATCTGAAGATCGTCAGAGTGCTGGAGGGCGACGTGGAGCCGGCAGACTACCAGATATTCGCCAACTTCGTTCCAGAGCCTGACGACATCCTGGTGGTGAGGGCCGGATCTCCCGAGGCCACCGGATACCGCTGCTCGGTAATTCTGAGCGAGCTGCCCAAGGTGGCGTCCGCGGCCGTGACGCGGGCGGTCGCTCCAAGTTCGAGTTAGCCTTGGCAGCGCCCATGAGTGCGACCGCCAGGCTGCCATATCTGTTATACAAGGGCCATCAATCGCCAGAACGGCTGCGCGGCGTAGTCGAGAGTTTGAAGCGCGACGATCCTCTGGCCCCAGTGACTGTTGTCGGACCGTCCAGCTACGCCAACCTGTCGCTGAGGCACGAGTTCGCGCGCGCCGGCTTCGTGAATGTCCGGTTCATGATATTTTCGAGGCTGGCTGAGTTCCTCGGCGCGCCGCACATGGCCAGCGAGGGTCGCACGCCGCTTACCCGGGTACTAGAAAACGCCGCTATCCGGGCCGTCGCGTCCGGTGCAACTGGGCCGCTGGGAGAGCTGCGCAGTCACCCATCCACGCTGCACAGTCTGAAGCAGAAGTTCCGTGAGCTGAGAAGTGTGCACAGCCATTCCCTCGACACTCTCGCCAGGAGTGGGGAGATTCAGTCAGAGACCGTCAGGCTGTACAGACAGTTCAGATCGAACACCACCAGCTTCTACGACGACGAGGACCTGGCGAGCGCCGCCGCCCAGTCAGCTGGCGACAGGCCCACCTCTGGATTCGGCGATCTCGGAGCGATCGTATTCTACGTGCCACGCGAACTCACACCCGGTCAGCAGGCCTTGATAAAGGCGCTGGCGAGGCGGAAGCGCTGTGTGGTAATGCTCGGTCTCACCGGGGACCCGGTTGCCGATGGCCCCGTGTGCACACTGGGCGATCAGTTATCGTCGATTCTGGGAACGCAGCGGACCGACTCTCATCAGGTCCAGAGCACCCGGACACACCTGATGATCGCGCCCGATCCGCACCAGGAGATCAGATGGGTGATCCGGCAGATCGTCCAGAGGGCGCGCCAAGGCACACCATTCAGCCGGATGGCGGTGCTGTATCGAAAGCCGGAGTACGGCAAGATCATAGCCGAGGAGATGGATCTGGCTGACGTGCCTGTCGCCGGTCCAGACCAGACCACACTCGCCGAGACCGCCGTGGGCAGGACGCTGATTGGCCTGATGGAGCTGGCCGACAGCGACTTTCAGCGTGGGCTTTTCACATCATGGCTGACCGGATGCCCGGTCAGATCGCCCTCGAGATCGACACGGTTCAACCCGAGCAGGTGGGATAGGCTCTCAAAAGAGGCAGGCATCGTCAAGGGCGTCGCGCAGTGGAGAGACAGACTGGATAAGTATGCCACCAGGCTTGAGGAATCGCTCTCAGACTCCGTCATGTTCGAGGAGATGTCCGAGGGCAGAGTAAAGGCCGTCGGATCCCAGGCCGAGTCGGCACGTGAGCTGCTCGCGTTCGTCAACCGCCTGCACAGTGACGTTCAGCCGCCAAGCGAGGGTGCATCGTGGGTGGACTTTTCCGCGTGGGCGCGGCAGCTCGTCGATGATTACGTCTCCAGGGGCAAGGGTACTCCGGAGACCGAGCTCGACGCGCTGGAGAGTGTCCAGGACATCCTCTCGGAGCTGACTGCCGTGAGCGCGGTCGCTCAGAATCCAACCTTCCAGGCGTTCCGAGATGACCTGTACGAGGCGCTGCAAGCCCCGGCTGGTCGCCTGGGCGAGATTGGTAAGGGTGTGTTCGTCGCCCCGTTCCGGGTTGCGGCCACGATGCGATTCGACGCCGTGTACCTTGTCGGCATGATAGAAGGCGCCGTGCCGCCCGCGCCACGGGACGATCCGCTGATACCAGAGTCCGCCAAAAACCGCGCCGGAGGCTCGTCGGCCGGATTCGAGATGCAGCAGGACACCAGGGCCAGGGAGCGACGCGACTATCTGTCCGCGCTCGACAGCGCTCCCGACAGGACTCTCTCAGTCTCGCTGGCCGACCCGTCCGCAGGACGTGAGCAGCACCCATCTCGGTGGATGCTCGAACAGGCGAAGGAGCTAAACGGTCTGCACGTGACAGCCTCCGAGCTTAAGCGCATGGGAGACAGAGACTGGCTATCCATGATTCCATCGGCGGAGTCCGCGCTGCTGGACGGCGATCCCACAGATGCTTCGGACGTTCTCGACTACGACCTGCGCCACTTGCTGCGCTGGGAAAATTCGGGTCTGCGCGTTATGAGACACCCGTTCGCCGCGAAAGCGCCGCTGGGCAGGGCCTTGGATCTGGGTAGAGCGCGAAACAGCACGAACTTTACCGAATGGGATGGCAACAGCTCATCGGTCGCTCGTAAGTCCAGGTACAGCAGCGACACCCTCAACAGGACTCACTCTCCCACACGACTCGAGCGGTGGGCGACGTGTCCGTTCAGCTACTTCCTCGGCAACGTGCTGAGGCTCGGCTCCATCGAGACCCCGGAGGACATCTTCTCGATATCCGCCCTCGAACGCGGCAATCTGGTCCACAAGATTCTAGACAAGTTCATGAGGAGTGTGGCCGAATCAGGAACGATGCCCAAGCCTCACGATCCCTGGAGCGCTGACCAGAGGGCAGCCCTCATTAGAGTCGCTCACGAGCGGTTCGCGCGCGCCGAGTCAGACGGCGTTACCGGCAGATCAGTAATGTGGGAACTTGAACGAGCACAGATTCTAGCCGATCTGGACGCTTTCCTTGAGCAGGACGCAGCCCTCAGAGACAGGTTTGGCGTGACCCCGAGTGAGTTCGAGGTCAGATTCGGCTTGCCAGGCGGCCCCTGGCAGGAGGCGGTCTGGAGCCTTGATCGCGGCGAGCAGGTCCGTTTCAGGGGTGTGATCGACCGTGTCGACATCTCATCGGACGCACGCACGGCGCTCGTTATCGATTACAAGACCGGAAGCTCTCGTCCGTACAACGGTCTTGAGAACGACCCCACGGACAGGGGACGACGGCTCCAACTCGGAGTGTACGCGCTCGCCGCTCAGCGCGGTCTGGATAGTGCCGATAGTGTACGTTCCGCGTACTGGTTCGTGACGACGCGAGGCGATTTCGCTCTCGCCCCGAAAGAACCCTTGGATGGAGGCTCAGACGAGGTACGCGCAAGACTCGGCGAGGTGGTCGGTGAGATCGTATCCGGCATAAGAGACGGCGTGTTTCCGGCGAACCCGGGCGAGCGCGACAGAGGAAGTTTCGAGAACTGCAGGTTCTGCGAGTTCGACTCGCTCTGTCCCTCCCGGCGGGATCGGATGTGGAACAGGAAGAGCGGTCATCAGATGCTGGCAGGCTATCGCGACCTGATACGCGAGCAGTGACGTGACGACGGCATTCACACCCATAGACCAGGCCGCCCGAGACCGAATCCGACACTCGCTGTGCGAGACCATGTTCGTCGAGGCCGGCGCTGGCACCGGCAAGACCACCAGCATGGTCGGCAGGGTCGTCGAACTGATCGGCTCAGGCGCAACGACCGTCGATAGAGTCGCCGCGATCACGTTCACCAACTCCGCGGCCTCCGAGCTCCAGGAGCGCATCAGGGAGGAGCTTGAAAAGGCTGCTGGCGAAGACGCTGATCCTACACGGCAGCAGCTCTGCGAGAGGGGAGTCGAGGATATCGACAGGGCTACCTTTTCGACGCTGCACAGCTTCGCCGGCGCGATTCTTCGCGAACGACCCCTAGAGGCTGGTCTCCCACCTTCGTTCGAGACAATGGACCAGGTCGCCAGCGATCTGGACTTCGACGAGAAGTGGAACGAGTGGCTGGACTGGGCATTGGACGATGCCTCCAACGTTCCCAGGCTGCCGTTGGCGCTGGCGCTTGGTCTGAGTCCTTCTCATCTCCGTGAGATTGCGCTCCAGTTCCACAGCAACTACGACCTACTCGAAGGTATCGACTTCGACGACGCGCGGGCACTGCCAACGTTCCAGTCCGCTCAGAGGCTCGTGGCCTCTGCCCAAGAGCTTGAGCGACTCTGCGAATTCTCCGAACTCCGCGAGGCTGACCCGCTCTACCAGCACGTCCAGTCCAAGTTATCGTCCATCCGGCGGCTGACCGAGATGGAGCCAGGATCGCCTGCTGCCCTGGGAATGCTGTCCAGGCTTATGCCGCTGCGCAAGAGCCAGGGTCGTCAGCCCGACTGGCAGACCGATCCCGCCTCCGGGGTGAACGCCTGCAAACTGCTCAAGGACACTCTAAAAGAACTCGATGAAGACATCAGGCTGGAGATCGAACTTGCCAGGAGCGCGTCTCTGGCCCCGATTATCCGCGTGCTGCGCGACTTCGTAGCCGGATATGAACAGGAGCGCAAGCGGGAGGGCCGCGCTGGATACCATGACCTGCTGGTATGGGCGCGAAATCTGCTCCGAGACAACATCGACGTCCGAGACCACTTCAGGCAGCGGTACACGTACATTCTTCTTGACGAGGTCCAAGACACCGATCCGATACAGATGCAGATCGCCATGTTCCTCGCCGAGGACGTACCGGACGGCACGTCGCCCGAGTCGCGCCCGACGGACTGGCGTCATGTCAGGCCAGCAGATGGCAGGCTGTTCGTCGTCGGCGACCCGAAGCAGTCTATCTACCGGTTCCGCAGGGCGGACGTCAGACAGCTCAACATTCTCAGAAGTCGGATGAGTGGGACGCCAGTCCATCTGGACCAGAATTTCCGATCCCATCGTCCGATCATCGAGTGGGTGAACCACCTGTTCGGCAGCTGGATGAGTGGGAGTGAGTCGCAGGCCGAGTACGTAAGCCTCCGGCACAGGTGGGAGTCCGGGACTGACGACGATTATGCCCCCTCGGTCTGGCGTCTCGGCGAGGAGTTCGATGCTCCGGCAAGAGAAATCAGAGCACTCGAGTACCAGGGCATCTCGGACACTCTTGGACAGATTATCCTTAACGGCTGGAAGGTCCGCTCAGGTGAGAACGACGATGGGCCGGAGTACCGGCCCGCCAAATACTCAGATATCTGCATTCTGATGCCGACGCGCACCGGACTGAGAGATCTGGAAGTCGCACTCGATGACGCTGGCATCCCGTACAGGCTCGAGGGAAGCTCGCTCATTTTCGATACGCAGGAGGTCCGTGACCTGCTCAACTGCCTCCGAGCGATAGACGATCCCGGCGACGAGGTCGCGATAGTGGCCGCGCTCCGCTCCCCTGCCTTCGCATGTACGGACGTGGACCTGCTCCGTCACTACGAGTCGGGAGGTCGGTTCGACTACCTGTCCCGTGCACAAAGGCCGAACGGCCCGGTCGCAGAAGGGCTCGACACGCTCCTCGGCTACCACGAGCGCAGGATGTGGACCTCGGTCGCGTCGCTGATCGACAGGTTCATTCGAGAGCGCCCACTGACGACCGCGGCGGTCGATCATCCGCGCAGGCGTGAGCAGTGGCGCAGGTATCGGTTCATCGTCGCTCAGGCTCGAGCGTTCGCTGAAGCCAGTGGAGGCTCCCTGCGCAGATTTCTCGAATGGATCGACCGGCAGCGTCACGAGGGCGCGCGCGTGACCGAGACTCCTGTGCCTGAGACCGATGAAGATGCCGTCCGAATCATGACCATTCACGGCTCGAAGGGCCTCGAGTTCCCAGTGGTGATCCTGACAGGGCTGAACTCCCGACGACGGAATAGCACCGAGGCGGTCCTGTTTGGCCGCACAGACAGAACCGGCGAACGCGGGTCAGTCGAGGTCAAAGTCGGCAGCCGCGATCAGACATTCCAGACCCCAGGTTACGAGGCCCTGGCATCGGATGAGAAGGCGATGCTCGATGACGAACACGTCAGGCTTCTCTACGTAGCCACCACCCGCGCGATGGACCACCTCGTGCTAAGCGTGTATCGCTCGTCCAACAGCTATTCGGACGCCTCGGTCATCACCGGCTATTTCGAGGGATTAGACAACATGTGGAGACAGATGCCCGATCCGTCAGGACAACAGTTCCCGCCATCCAACCTGAGCGAAAGGTCACATAAGGATAAACTCGATACAGCGTTGCACTCGCTCGAAGCTAGAAGACGATGGATTGAGGCACGCGACGAGATGGTAGGACGACAAGGACGTCCCTCGTCGGTAGCGGCAACCAGACTGGTCGAGGTCGCCAAGGAAGAGTCCAAAGACGAACAGGAGAGCGACGAGCCCTGGAGACGCGGGCGGGCGGGCACGTCCATAGGTCGCGCCGTCCACGCCGTCCTTCAGACCATAGACCTTGCCACCGGAGAAGGCATCAAAGAGACCGCTCGCGCTCAGGCCGCTGCCGAAGGCATTCCGGGGCGCGTTGACGACGTCATCAGGCTTTCGAGGGTCGCGGTGCGGAGTCCCGTGGTAAAGCGTGCGGTCGAGTCGGAGCGGTACTGGCGGGAAGTACCCGTCGGAGTCCCAATTGGAGATGGGTCGCTCCAGGGATTCATCGACCTGCTGTTCGAGACGCCGGATGGGCTGGTCATCGTTGATTACAAGACAGACTCGGTAAGGGCCGATGGAGTGTCCGCAGCCGCTGCCCGTTATCGCCCCCAGGCGGGTGGGTACGCGCTGGCAATGCAGGGAGCCACGGGAAAACCGGTGTCAGAGGTCGTGTTCCTGTTCCTCGAACCCCACAGCGAAGAGTCGATGAAAAACATCTCGGAGCTGACCGCAGAGGCCGAGTCGCTTGCTACGGACTACCTCAAGGGGCCAGCTAGAGTGGCGGCCGGGTGATCTGGCCCTACCTCTTGAAGCTACAGCTTGCTTATGACAGCCACCGCGATTGTGACCGTGCTGGCAATCATCCCGGCGGACATGGTAATGACTATTCCCGCAAGCCACCGGTATTGATTGGCAGCGCGATCTTCTATGTGGTCCAACCGCGCATTGACGCGATCGAATCCGATCATCGTTTGATCATTGAGATTGTCAATACGTGCATTGGTGCGCTCGAATCCGGTTGCCATTTGATCATATAGCTGATCGGTGCGCGCATTGGTGCGCTCGAATCCGGTTGCCATTTGATCATATAGCTGATCGGTGCGCGCATTGGTGCGATCGAATCCGATTGCCATTTGGTCGTACAACTGATCGAAGCGGGCGTCGACTCGCTCGAATCTCTCGTCGATGCGATCCAGTCGATCACGTATTTCGACGAAAGCGCCTTCCAATCGCTCTATTCTGGCGTCTGAAGTAGTCACGATGTTTAGTATATCACATCAGACGGAAGCTGGCTGGGTTCTCCTCGACGATCCCATCGCTTCTGAGCTTCTCTAGGTGAGTGGTCACGTTGCGCTGTGCGGAGCGCTTCAGGCCCTGGTTAAGGTCGCGCGGATAGATCGCGTCTGTGATTGCCTCGGCAGTTGCGTGACCATCCTTGAGCGCGTTCAGTACCTGCGTCTCTCTCCGTGACCTGTGATCGTACTGCCAGCGGATTAGTCCTTTCCCTTTAGGTGGAGGGACCACCGGCCCATGCGCGGGACACACGGTCTCGTGATCGATCTCGATAAGCATCTGAAGTGATTCCATGTACGCCGCGAGGTCGCCGACCGACGTGGACGACGCCCCAAGCACCGTATCGCCGGTGAACATCACGCCATCGTCCGCCAGATGGTAGCAGACGTGATCGACCTCGTGCCCCGGCGTGAACAGCGCGCGCAGCGTCACACCCGCCACTTCGACTCCCTCGTTATCTTCCAGCGGCGTCACCGCGTCATCGTCCCCAAGCACCTTGCGCAGCCGATCCACCAGCTTTGGATGGCAGCGTACAGTCGCCCCGGTGGCCTCATGGACACGGTCCAGTCCACCGATGTGATCGCCGTGACCGTGCGTGATCAGGATCGACTTGATCGATGGCTTGCCGAGTTCGGCGTAGTAGTCGAGGATGGCCTGCGTCCACTCACGCCAGTGATCGCCGGTGTCGATCAGTACCATCTCGTCGGACGGGTCGCCTACGAAGTAGTTGTTAGACCCGCCGGGATGTGATACCGCCCCGTCGTCAATGTGCATATTGTAAACGTGTGGGGTTATTTGCATATATGAAGTCCGTTTCAGCCTAGAGTGCGTCTAGCTGCGATACCACCTCGGCTGGCAGATCTATCGCAGTAGCCGCGGTGTTGCTCTTCACCTGTTCGGGGCGAGACGCTCCCACGATGACTGACGTGATCTGCGGACGCGACAGCGTCCAGGCGATGAGAAGCTGGGGCACGCTCACCTCGAGTTCTGTCGCGGTCGTCTTGAGCGTCTCGACCATCTCGAACGTGCGCTCGTTCCAGTAGGTGTCCTTGGCTCGCTGTGCGTGCCGCGATGCCATGTGGCTGTCGTCCGGCGGTCCTGAACTGGGATCGTACCTGCCCGTCAGCACGCCGCCCATGAATACCTGGTATGGGATGATGCCGACTCCCTGGTCATCGCAGGCGGCGAACATCTCGCCCTCGATGTCGCGCTTTCCCAGATTGTACTCCGGCTGCACTGACTCGAATCGCTCCAGCCCACGCCTGTCGCTCACCCACAGCGCCTTGGTGAGCTGCCACGCGGCGAAGTTGGAGCAGCCGATGTAACGTATCTTGCCTGCTCGCACCATGTCGTCCAGCGTGCCGAGCGTCTCCTCGAGAGGCGTATCAGGATCGAAGTAGTGCACCTGGTACAGGTCGATGTAGTCCGTACTCAATCTGCGCAGGCTGCCATTGATCGCGTCGATAAGATGTTTGCGCGACAGCCCGATGTCGTTGGGGCCGTCGCCAGTTGCGATAAAGCCCTTCGTAGCCACGACGAACCGGTGTCTTCGCATTCGCACCGCCCTGCCCACGACCACCTCCGAGTGGCCCGAGTTGTAAGCGTCGGCGGTGTCGATGAAGTTGACACCAGCGTCGAGCGCGGCATCGACCACCGTCATCGCCCGCTCGTCGTCCACGTATCCCGCACCAAACATATTGGTGCCAAGGCAAAGCCGTGACACCTTCAGACCGCTCCGACCGAGTCTTACGTAGTCCATGGAAGCTCCTACCTGAACAACCTTGCCGGGCGTTCTACAGTCGCCTGAAGACGCCGCATGAAGCTCGCCGCCACCGCACCGTCAATCACCTGGTGATCAGCGGTCAGGCTGAGAGTCAGCATCTCTCTGACGACTACCTCACCGCGTGACACGACCGGCTTCTGCGCGATGCGTCCCACGCCCAGTATCCCGCTCTGTGGCGGGTTCAGGATCGGCGTAAACCCATCTACCGATCCGAGTACACTGATCGTAAAGGTCCCGCCGACAACGTTGTCCGGAGACAGTTCGTTCGCGCGCGCGCTGTTCGCCAGCGCCGACGTCGCCTCGGATATTTCGTTTATGCTCATCGAGCCTACGTCACGCACCACCGGGACGATCAGCCCGTCGTCCAGCGCGACCGCGACCCCCATGTTCACCTGGTCGAAGTAGTGGATTGTCCCGTTCGCCAGCACGGAGTTCATGGCCGGCACCCGTGAGAGCGCTTCTGCGCACGCCTTGATCAGGACGTCCGCCATGGTGATGGTGGTGTCCTGGCCTCGTGAGTGCTCTCTGCGCATTCTCTGCGCTTCGGTCGCGTCAACTTCAAGGAAGTAGGACAGCTGCGCGGAGCTTCTGAGGCTGTCGGACATATGCTGAGCGATGCTCCTACGCATCCCGCGAAGCGGCTCGCTCCTCGACGGCTCCGGTAGTCCGGGAGGCATCGAGGGGGCTTGTTCCACAGCCTGAGCTTCGGCGAAAGCTCGGACGTCTGCCTCGACCACTCGCCCCCTGGGACCTGTGGGTATCACCTGTGATAAGTCCACGCTCATCCTGGAGGCCAACCTGCGCGCTCCCGGCGTAGATGGTACGACATCAGGCGTAGCGGCCTGAGCTTCAGCGAAAGCTCGGACGTCTGCCTCAACCACTCGGCCCCCGGGACCTGTGGGCGTTACCTGCGATATATCGACTCCCATCCTGGAGGCCAACCTGCGCGCGCCCGGCGTCGAACGTACAGCCTCGCCAGCCTGCTGACGCGCGGCTTGTCGTCTCCGCGGCGCCTGTCGAGTAGCGGCCCTTGCTGCTGGCGACACCGGAGCTTCTTGAGCGGGCGGCTCTTCCCCTTCGGCAAGCACGTACCCGATCAGGCCGTCCACCGCGACCGTCGCGCCCTCATCAACGACCGGATGGAACCGACCTCCTGCCACCGATTCGAGGTCGTAGTTGAGCTTCTCTGTTTCGATCTCGACGATGACTTCGCCCTGGCTGACCTCGTCTCCACGGCTCCTGGCAAGTCGGACTACGGTGCCCTCGGTCATGAAGTCGCCCAATCTGGGCATAACTATCGGAGTTGCCAATGTACTTCCCCCGAGACTACTAGTGCGACCGCCGTCCTATTCGAGCACGCTGAGCGCCGCATCTACAGTCATGTCAGCTGTCGGCACGAATAGAGCCTCCAGCGGTCTGCTGTACGGCACGGGCGCATGGGGCGCGTTCAGTCGCTTCGGTGGCGCGTCGAGGTAATCGAACGCCTCTTCAGCCACTAACGCGGAGATATCGGACGCGATCGAGCAGCGAGGGTAGTCCTCGTCAACTATCACTACCTTGCGGGTCTTCTTGACCGATTCGAGTATAGTCTCATCGTCCATTGGCGAGAGCGACAGCAGATCAACAACCTCTGTCGAGTAGCCCTGCTCCTCCAAGGCAGCCGCTGCCTGTAGGCACACGTTCGTCATGTAGCTGATGCCGATTAGTGTAACGTCGGTGCCTTCACGTACAACGCGAGATCTGCCGATCTCCACCTCATATGACTCTTCCGGCACATCGACGTCGAACCGAATTCCCATGAGCTGGCGATTGTTGAAGACGATGACGGGGTCGTTGTCGCGGATCGCCGCGGTCATCAGGCCCTTCGCAGTGTATGGGTCGGACGGCGCGACGCACTTCAGGCCCGGAAAGTGAGTGAAGATCGAGTAGAGCGTCTCCGAGTGCTGCGCCGCCGAGTTGGTGCCGGCCCCAGTGCCCGTCATGATCGTCAGAGGTATGGTGACCTTGCCGCCGAACATGTAGTGGATCTTAGCCGCGTTGTTGGTTATCTGGTCGGCGCACACTCCGTAGAAGCCAACGTACATCAGGTCAACAACCGGTCGCAGACCGGATGCGGCGGCGCCCACGCCGGCGCCTATGAATCCGGCCTCCGAGATGGGCGTATCGCGCACCCTGCCGCGTCCGAACTGTCCGACCAGTCCCTTGGTCAGCCTCATCGGGCCGCCCCAGGCGTCCTGCTTATCTTCCCTGTCACCACCACCGGCGATGTCCTCGCCCATAACAATGACGTTCTCGTCGCGCTCCATCTCCAGCCGGATGGCCTCGTTGATCGCCTGTATGTATGAGACCTGTCGTATGGCTTCAGCTACCATGGTGTTTTCTCCTTCTGGGAATACGATTGCCTTCAGCAGGCATCAGCCGAGGTCCGGGGGCGGCTCATCAAAGGGTTCACCCTGGGACTCCGCTTTCTTGCGACGCTCGTTCCAGTCTCGCCATATAGCGTTGGATTCGGCGCGACCTTCGGCGCGACCTTCAGCACGACCCTCAGCACGACCCTCAGCGCGCTGTCTCGCCTTGAGCGGTTCCAGTAGATTCTGTCTGATGTAGTTGGCTACAACCATGGTCGTCTCCGTCAGTTCCATTGTGGCGTAGATGACTATCGCCAGGGCTACTCCATTGGGCACCAGCCTCTCGGTGATGGACAGGTATGTCCTTACGAGGCCAGCGTCTCCTCTGTTGATTATCTCATACGCCGCTATAACACAAGACGTTACCAGCGTCGAGAAGCTGAACGTGGCGAAGTAAGCGGTCTTCCAGCCTGTAGATATGCTCCATATGGATTCTCTCTGGTTTTCCGATGGATTGTCTTCTTCACCTTCGTTCATGCGCCTACCCCGACATCGATCCGAACAGCATTACCCCTACCCATAGCTCACATAGACATCCGTCATCAGCTCTTCGGGGTCGGGGAATGGGCTATCGTCGGCGAAGGCGACTGCGTCCGAGACTGACTGCACGCACTCTTCGTCAATTGTCCTGAGCTCGGTCTCGGTGGCGAATCCGCCGTCCACTATGTGATTCTCGAGCCTGATTAGGCAGTCCCGATCCTCGTAGTAGTCCTCTTCCTCCTGGGTCCTGTATCCGAGCGGATCATCGGCCCCGAAGTGGCCCTGGTACCGGTACGTCTGCGCCTCTATCAGTGTTGGGCCATCGCCGCTGCGGGCACGGCTGACAGCCGCGGCCGCGACCTCGTGCATCTCGATTACGTCCTGCCCGTCCACCGATATGCCCGGCATGTCGTATCCGGCGGCGCGGTTGGCGACAGACGCTCCGGCGACGGTGAACTCGAACGGCGTGGACTCGGCGTACCTGTTGTTCTCGCACACGAACAGCACCGGCAGCTTCCAGATGCTCGCGAGGTTCATCGACTCGTGCAGCACCCCCTGACTGGACGCGCCGTCTCCGAAGAAGACCACGCTGACCTGATCTGTGCCCCTCACCTTCGCGCTCAAACCGACGCCGGTCGCCACTGGAATGTTCGAGCCAACCACACCGTTCGCGCCCAGCATCCCCTTGTTTATGTCGGCGATGTGCATGGTGCCGCCTTTGCCCTTGTTGGTGCCGGTGGCCTTGCCAAGCAGCTCGGCCATCATCTCGCTAAGATCGACTCCCTTAGCAATGCAGTGATGATGGCTCCTGTGAGTGCCAAGCACGTAGTCGTCGTCTCGCAGATGGGCGCAGATACCTGTCGGCACTGCCTCCTGACCTATGGAGGAGTGCATCCCGCGCAGCTTGCCCGCGTC
>JAAXHZ010000061.1 GCA_012270625.1 Dehalococcoidia bacterium
TGCCAAAGAGGAAATTGTGGACATGGAGTTCTTGCCCAACGCTGGCGTGACATTATGCCGATGCGCCGGTGACAACCGATCTATCGAATCGGTGAGCGATCGTACGGACTTCCTTGCATACGCAGCATCGGCGAATGAGTTCGCTAAGGATATGAACGGGGAAGGCACCCCACGCGCAACCTTCCCGAGGGTGCTCCTCCTCAGCTGGTCCATCGCTACGCTATCTGCCAAAGAGGAAATTGTGGACATGGAGTTCTTGCCCAAGGCTGCCATGAGATTCTGTCGATGCGCCGGTAACAACCGATCTATCGCATCGGTGAGCGATCGTACGGACTTCCTTGTATGCGCAGCATCGGCGAGTGAGTTCGCCAAGGACATGGACGGAGGGGGCACCGCACGCGCGATCGTCCCAAGCGTCTTTCCGAGCTGGTCCAGCGCTGGGCTATCTGTCAACACGGACATCCTCGATAAAGAGTCCAAGGTCGCCCAGATGTCCTTCAGATAGGACGGTAGTAGTCGATCTAGTGCGCCAGTCAGTGCTCCCATCGCTCGAACGGATTCGGCGATCGAGTCGGTGCGGAAACGAGACCTACTCATCTGTCCATACAAATAGGCCCTTGAGGTCGGTCATTTCCGAATACCTCAGGCGTCGCTCGCGCTGCAGGCGTCCGACGACGATGCCAGGCGCGATCTCGAGCCGCCGTGCAAAGGCAATGATGTCGACCTTCTTGAACGGTGTCCTGCGACGAAATTGCGACCAGGCATCCGAAGGCACTAAAAAATCAGCAGCCCACCGGTTAGCCTCATCTTCCAGTGGTCCATTCTTGTCGATCCCTTCGATGATGATCTTCTGATTGGAGTGCTTGAGGACATGGCAGACTTCGTGGAACAAGGTGAACCAGAAGATGTCCTGCCACTTGTAGCGTAGGTTCAACTGAATGAGAGCCTTGCGGTCGGTGAGCCAGCGAGCAACTCCATTAGCGCCGGTCTTGGGCAGCTCGGGAACCACGACGAACGCGACGCCGGCGTCGGCGAACAGTTGCGTCAAACGCGCGGCAAAGACCTGCGGTGGCTCTTCGGTCATCGAGCGGGCTTCATGAGCCGCCTCCAGAAGCAGAGCGGGCTCGTATGGGCGGGTCTCGATTGCCTGAGCGTCGAGTTCTCCCTTGCGGAGCCATGCGGCCAGGGCACCGGGGGACAGCCTTGCATTCGCGGAGATGCGGAAGCCGAGAACCTCGGTGGTCTTGCGGTAGGCGGCGACGCTCGCCACGCCGAAGAACTGGAGCAGCGCGCGAACCTTCTCCTGGGCATTCCGTCCGACGGCAATCCAGCCTCGCTTCTCCATCTCCTTGACCGGCAACTCCTCGAGCCACTTCTCCTCGGCCTGGAGGCGTTCCCGTTCGCGGAGTCTGGCCCGGGTCATCCGGAAGTTCTGCTCCAGGTTGACCCAGAACGCTGCCGGGATGTCGAGAACCTTCTCCAGGCCGAGCGCCGTGTCATCGGTGATCGCCTTCTTCGCATGAATGA
>JAAXHZ010000062.1 GCA_012270625.1 Dehalococcoidia bacterium
GGACTTCGATAGGCATGGGCACTCAACTCCGGCGATGTGTGGGTATTGGGCTGTCTTCTTCGCACGCTGTTTCGTCCCCTGTTGTACCATACCTACATATCAGACAGTGGGGTGAGACATGATTGTACGAATCTATACGGGCGACGACGGACAGTCGCACTTCGAAGAGCAGGACATGGAGAGCGGGCCGTATCCGTGGGGCGAGCTGAGGGAGGCCACCGGCGTGATCTTCAACAGGTCCCAGCCGGGATCGTTCAGCGACTGGCACAACGCCCCTCGCAGACAGCTTGTCATCACGCTGTCCGGCGCTATGGAGATCGGCATCGCCGACGGAACGCTGCGCCAGTTCGGTCCAGGCTCGGTGCTGTTCGCCGACGACCTGACCGGCCAGGGGCACACCACGAGAACAGTCGGGGACGAGCCCAGGCTGTCTGTATCCGTGCCTATTCCATAGCCATATCACGCCGCGATTCCCAATAGGTGTCACCCGTTGTAGTATAGGGAACGTCACCTCGTACCCCGATACGGGGTCGAAAACCCAAATGTCGGAGGACATCATGATTACGCGACTCTATACAGGCGAAGACGGGCAATCGCATTTTGAAGAGTTGGATATGGACATCGGCCCGTATCCGTGGGGAGATCTGAAGGCGGCGACGGGCATCATGTTCAGACACGATGAGCCGGGAACGTTCATGGACTGGCACGTCGCGCCGCGACGACAGTTCATCATCACGCTGTCAGGCGAGGTGGAGATCGGTCTGGGTGACGGGACACTCCGCCGGTTCGGCGCCGGTAACGTGATGCTCGCAGATGATCTGACCGGCCAGGGACACACCACACACGCGGTCAGCGACGTGCCGAGGATTTCAGTCGCGATTCCGGTTGACTAGATACTGGCTATAGGCTTGCAGGGATATGTATTCGTATCTTTCACCCTCACCCCGGCCCTCTCCCTGAGGGAGAGGGGAAATGGTTGGCTGCACGGTTGCATACCCCGTGACCCGGCTATAGGAGAAGGTGGACGGCAGTAAGAGGAGGACCAAAATGGCTTCGAATGGGCATCGAACGCATGTTTACGTTGGACTGGCGGGAGAAGGGGAGAACATAGCCGAGGGCGGAATGCTCAGACGCGCTGAGGGCGATGACGAGTGGGTGAGCATAACGAACGGACTGCCCGAGGAGCCGCAGGTCAGGGCGCTGCTCGTGCATCCTGACGATCCCGCCGTCATCTACGCGGGGACGCAGCACGGCGTTTATCGGAGCGGCGATCGTGGAGACCATTGGGAGGCTCTCCAATCTCCCGGAGACGGAATGGACGTGTGGTCGCTGGCGTTTCACCCGAACGACCCAAACGTCATCTACGCCGGATACGAGCCGTGTTCGATCTCCAGGACCGAAGATGGCGGCGAGTCCTGGTCGCAGATGAACACCGAGCGCGTGAAGTATCCGAACGTGACGACCTACATGCCGCCGCTGGCGAAGCGGGTTATCGGAATCGCTGCCGACCCATCCGATCCGTCGGACATGTACGCCTCCGTCGAGGTCGGCGGACTGCTGGCGAGCAGAGACGGAGGGCAAAGCTGGGACTCGATCACCGACGGCCTGTACACGGAGAACCATACCGTCGATCTGCACGGCGTCCAGGTCAGCTCCGCCGCTCCGGGGACCGTGTTCATCATCGCCCAGGTGGCGATGTTCAGGAGCCGCGACCGCGGCACGCACTGGGAGCACATACGATTTGGCGAGATGTTCCCGGGCGGGTCTTACTGCCGTGGATTGATCGTCGCCCCAGACGATCCGAAGACGCTGTACCTGGCCGCGGGCGCGGGTGGCGGCGGCGCTCCCGCTGGCACTCAGGAGGCCGGCGCGCTGTTCAGAAGCAGGGATGTCGGTGAGACTTGGCAGAGGCTCGAGATCGGCGACACGCCGCCGAGCCGCATGTTCCAGATCGCGATAGACCGCGCCGCGCCTTCGAACGTGTACTGCGTCACCGGATACGGTCACTTCTACGAGAGCTCCGATGGCGGCGAGAGCTGGGCCGGGTCGCAGCTTCCGACAGATCTGACGCGCAGCCGCCATGTGTACCCGATGGTTGCAGGATAGCGGTTGAAGGCCGCATTTCTCGTCATTCGCGGACGCTGGAATTCACACGGTGGCTCGCTGGTCGGCAATTCAGAGATGGGGGGCTGGATCTGATGTCTGAAACTCCGCTGCACTACATGAACATCACGGAGCTGGCCGCGCTGATCGGGTCGGGCGAGCTTTCGCCTGTCGAGGCGACCCAGGCCGTGCTCGACCGCATCGCCAACCTGGACGGCCACCTGAAGAGCTACGCTACGGTGATGGCAGACCACGCCATGCTTCAGGCGCGGCGCACGGAGAGGGAGATAGCGGACGGAGCCTACCGGGGACTGCTTCACGGCGTTCCAATCGCGGTGAAGGACCTGTGCTTCACCACGGGCGTTCGCACAATGGGCGGTTCGAAGGTGTACGCCGATCACGTCACGTCGTTCGACTCGACCGTAGTGGCACGACTCGAAGCCGCCGGAGCGGTGCTGCTGGGCAAGCTGAACCTGACCGAAGGCGCGATGGGTGGCTACAACCCTGAGTTCCAGATACCTCTGAATCCGTGGGATAACGACCGATGGACCGGCTCGTCTTCGAGCGGGTCAGGAACGGCGACGGCAGCCGGACTGTGCTACGGCTCGCTGGGCAGCGACACCGGCGGATCGATCAGGTTTCCGGCCGCCGCGTGCGGCATAGTCGGCATCAAGCCGACATGGGGCAGAGTCAGCCGGTACGGGGTCTTGGCGCTTGCTGAGTCGCTCGACCACGTCGGCCCCATGACGCGCAGCGTCGCGGACTCGGCCATCATGCTCCAGGCTATCGCCGGCTACGACCTGAATGACCCCACGTCGCTCTCCGATCCGGTCCCTGACTACATGGACGGAATAGACGCCGGTATCGAGGGAGTCCGGATAGGTTACGACCTGAATCACATCTCCGACAAAGTCGATCCAGAGCTGACCCAGGCCGTGCTCAAAAGCATATCGGTGCTGGCGGAGCTTGGCGCGGAGATTGTGGAGATCGAGATGCCCGACGTTGACAAGTATCTCCCGGCATGGCCGGCGCTGTGCTCAGCTGAGGCGGTAGCCGCCCACCGGGAAAACTACCCTGACCGTCGCGACGAATACGGCCCGTGGTTCAGGGGATGGCTCGACATGGGAGCAGCCAAGTCCGGGGCCGACTACGCCGAGGCGAACAACATGCGCGCCGAGTGCAATGGTCTCATAAGAGAGGCGTTCAGCGACATCGACCTGATGGCGTGTCCCTCGACCACAGGTCCCGCTTATCAGGTAACTCCCGAGATGCTCTACGGCGAGATGGATGCCAGACGTGGGACGGCGTTCCAGAGGTTCACGGTGCCATACGACTTCAACGGCGCGCCGACTATCTCAGTCCCGTGCGGGTTCAGCTCCGACGGATTGCCGCTGAGCCTTCAGCTGGTGGGCAAGCGCCTGTCCGAGCCGCTGCTGTGCCGCGCCGGACACGCCTACGAGCGGGCCACCGAGTGGCACACTCACAGGCCGCCGGAGCCGTAGAGGGGTCTAGTCTTACCGGGCAGGTGAAGAGTCTCTGCCCAAGTATCTGTCGAACCAGTCGAGCATACGTCTCATGTACTCTTCTCGCAGGGCCGGGTGGCCATCCAGGAGAAAGCCGTGGCCGGAGCCGGGAAAACGCACGAACTCTGCCACTTTGCCCAGCCGCTTTAGCGCTACGAAATACTGCTCGCTCTGCTCGATGGGGCACCGGTAGTCGTCTTCGCCATGCATCAAGAGCACTGGAGTTTCCACGTTAGGCGCGTAGGTTAGAGGCGAGTGTTCCAGGAGCTTATCGGCTCGCTCTACGGACGTCCCTCCCCATTGTGTTTCGCCAAAGCTCGTTCCAATGTCTGAGGTTCCATACATGCTTTGCAGGTTTATGCATGGAGCGCCGACGACGGCAGCTTTGAACCGCGTGGTGTGTCCAACAGTCCAGCTAGACATGAATCCGCCGTAGCTGTAGCCATTGACTCCCAGCCGCTCGGAATCCACGTATGGCTTGTCGCACAGTTCATCCAACGCGGTCATGATGTCCAGATAGTCCTCACCGCCCCAGTCTCTCAGAACCGCCCTGGCGAAGTCGGGGCCATAAGACGAGGATCCTCTGGGGTTCACAGCCAGGACAATGTATCCGGCTGTGGCGAGGACCTGCTGTCTTGGATCGAACGAGTCGGAAAACCTGCCTTGGGGTCCGCCGTGAATATCCACGATGAGAGGGTAACGCCGCGAAGGGTCAAATGACGGAGGAAACGAGACTCGCGACTGTATCTGCATTCCGCCTCTCTCAAGTGTGGACTTCTTCATCACGGCGGGAGGGTGTTCCGCGAAGTACCGTCGGTTGTAATCGGTAAGCTGGGTCTCGGTTCCACTGCCGGTGTCTACGAGGTACAGGTCTCCTGAGGAGTGTGGGCTTGCGGTGACTACGACGGCGTTCTCTGCACTCGAGTCGAAACTGACGGACGTGTACTGGGCGCCACCTCCTGAGACTATCTCTAGGCTGGGGGTATCCGGCTCGATACTACACAGATAAGACTCGCCGTGACGGTCGGCGATGACCAGAATTCGACCGTCACGGGTCCAGCGGAGTTCGCTCATCGGAAGAACTGGTGTGTACTCTCCGTCAGTGACTGCCCGAGACTGTTCACCTTTCTCTGCAACGAACAGACATGTCTGACGCGGGTCGCCGATTACATCGTCGTTGCCGATCACGGCGAGCTTGTCGCTGTCCGGCGACCACGTGAGTGCCCCGTACAGGATGCTTTGACTAAAGCAATGTAAGCCATGAGACCACTCTCGGGGCTCCCCGCCTTCAGCGGAGACAACGTAAGCCTCCGCGTTCCAGGATGTGTCCCGGTCGGTGGATCTGTCGGAGATGAACGCTATGCTGTCGCTGTCCGGCGACCATACAGGGGCAAATACCTCGCCTTCGCCGTGTGTGACCTGGCGTGTCTCTCCTGTTCGTACATCGATGACAAAGAGCTGACGGAAGCAGTCTCCACGCCAGCCCATAGGGTCGCTTCGGTATCGGATGCGTCGAGCTACCTTCACCTGTGGACGTTTCTTCAGATCGTGGTCGTCCGGAAGTCGGTCAGGGTCAACGTCGGACGTAAACGCCAGGTATCGTGAGTCTGGAGACCAAGCGAATTCCTCGACGCCTCCACTCAGGTCGGTGAGTTGTCTAGACTCTCCGCCTGACGCAGCGATCAGCCGTAACTGTCTGCTGCCGTTGGCGTCGGTCCTGATAAAGGCGATGGTGTTCCCATCGGGCGCGAATCGCGGAGCAATATCCTGGTCTCCGTGCGTGAAAGGTATCGGTTCCCCGTCCGGAAGCGACATCATCATTGTCTGGGATCGGGTCTCCATCTGTTCCTGGTCAATCGCGGACTTGGTAAAGACCAGTCTTGATCCATCGGGTGACAGTGAAGGGTGCGAGACTGTGGTCAACTCGTAAATGTGGTTGGGCGAGATGGGCATCTGCATGGCGTTCTCCTTGCAGTGTGATGGTGGTCAGTCTCTTTCGGCTAGTTGAGCCTACATCCGTCTCCGAATCACCGGATCGAGCGAGTCGCGAAGCGCATCCCCCACGATGTTGAGCGCAAGCACCGTCAGCATGATGGCGATTCCTGGGAAGGTGGTTATCCACCATGCCTGTCGGAGGAAATTCCGCCCATCTGAAGCAATCGCACCCCACTCGGGTGTTGGTGGTTGGGCACCCAGTCCCAGGAAGCCGAGGGCCGCGGCTACCACGATGGCCTCGCCAACACCCAGAGTCGCCAATACGATAATCGGGGCAAATACATTGGGCAGTATATGCTTTCGCATTATGCGAAGATCGGTACATCCGGCGGCGCGGGCAGCGTCAACGTATATATTCTCCTTGGCGGAGAGCACAGACCCTCGAACGAGCCTGATGTAAATGGGAACGAACGCAATTGCCACGGCCAGCATGAGATTTCGGATGCTGGATCCCATTACCGCGACTACAAAGAGCGCGAGCAGCAGAGATGGAAATATCAGCATCAGGTCAGTGGCGCGCTGGATGATGAAGTCGCTCCAGCCGCCTTTGTATCCGGAGAACAGGCCGACAATCGTCCCGATGGCTGCCGCGATTCCTATGGTGGTAATGCCCAGCTGCAATGACAGGCGCGCGCCGTGTAGTACGCGGCTGAGGATGTCGCGTCCAAACTGGTCTGCCCCCAGTAAACGCTCGCCGTGGGGGGCCTTCAGGACCAAGTCTGGATCGATCGCGTTGGGATCATGGGGAGCAATGTAGGGGCCAGCGATAGCGATCACTCCGAGAACCAGAAGCATGGCCATGCCGACTATGGCACCATGATTTCTGCGCAGCCGATGCCAAGACTGCGATATTAGGCCCGTACTTTGAGCCGATGGCATAGTCGAAGGGGTCTGTTCAGCGCCTCTCATGTCCGCACACGTCCTGCTAGTCGTACCTTATGCGGGGATCGATGAGACCGTAGATGATGTCCACAACCAAGTTAGTCGTGAGGAACCCTGTGGCGATGAAAATTATAGTCGCTTGCACGACGCGATAGTCCTGGTACAGGATCCCATCGACAAGAAGCCGTCCAATGCCTGGCCTGCCGAAAATCGTCTCAACAATCACAGTTCCACCCAACAGGAATCCGAACTGGACTCCCAGGATGGTGATCACCGGGATGAGCGCGTTTCTCAAGACATGCCGGTACATAACCACAGAGCCTGCCAAACCTTTGGCGCGTGCGGTCGTAATGTAGTCTTGCCGCAACACTTCCAGCGTGGCTGAACGCACCAGGCGAGCAATCAGAGAAGCTGCATAGTATCCCAGTGCGAATACAGGCAGCACCAGACGTTCCAGTCCACCCTGCCCAGTAGCTGGAAACCACCCAAGATGAACAGAGAAGAAGAAGATGAGAAGCATGCAAAGCCAAAAACTGGGCATCGCCAGCCCGGCTACTGCTATCAACATGCTGAGACTATCTACCCATGTGTTAGGTCTCAGGGCAGCTAGAATGCCCAATGGGAAGCCGATTGCAATTGCCAGCCCCAGAGCGCCGAACGTCAACTCAAGGGTGGCGGGCAGCTGGGTCAGAAGCTCTTCAAAAACGGGTCTCCTACTTCGCAGTGAGCGGCCGAAGTCCCCACGAAGAGCGCCTCCTATAAAACGCCCGTACTGTATATACAGAGGGTCGTTTAGCCCTAACTGTTCCCTGAGTTGTTCGACCTGGTCCGCGGACACGACATTCGGCCCAAGAAGGGCCTCCGCAGGGTCACCGGGCAGCATGTACAACATGAGAAACACGATTGCCGATATGGCCAGCAACGCAAGCGGGAATACCGCCAGTCGTGTCAGGATATAGCGTTGCACTGTTCGCGTATCTCCTGCGGGGAACGTACAGGATTCGTGGACTAGAGGCGGCGCCTGCCAGTCCACGAATCCCCATAGAGTGACATGGGACCGGGAAAAGGAAACCCTCGGTGGTCTCTACTCCTCCCTAACGTATGCGTCGTAGAGCCAGTGGTAAAAGCCCCGAATGTCGGCCTTGATGCCCACCACATTCGATGCGGAAGCAGAGATACCCACGTTGTCATGGATCGGATATACCGTCGCCTCTTCCATGGCTATCTTCTGGACCTCTTTGTACAGTTCGGTGCGTTCTTCTGGATCAGTCGATCCGGAGGCTCGATCCAGTATGTCATCCATATGAGAGTCGCTATACCGGGGCCAGTTGAAACCGGAGTCGATATTCTTTGAATGGTAGAACTGCTCCAGGATGATCGGATCGCTGGAGACCCAGCCGATAGCGGCTGCGTTGAACTTGCCTGCCTTCGCTGAGTCTATCCAGGTCGAAGAAGCCAGCTCGCTTAGCTCCCAGTCGATGCCAGCATTTCTGGCTTGGGCCTGCAACACCGTTAGAGTGTCCTTCTGCGAGCCGACGTGCCCGGTAACCAGCTTGAGGGTCTCGCCGTCCTTTTCGTAGAAACCGTTGGATCCCATAGTCCAACCTACACTCTCCAGAAGCTCTCTGGCCTTGTCGGGGTCGTGTGGATACAGGCCCTCGTTGTCGTAGTTATAGCCAACGGTATAGGTAGAGAGGGGGTTTTCAGTCGGGCCAGGGATGCCGAAATTGACGATCTTGCGTACGGTCTCTCTATCCAACGCATGCATCAGGGCCTGCCGGACGACAATGTCGTCGGTGGGGAACAGGCTCGTATTGATCATGACCACGTTGGGAAGTCCGGGCATATTGCCCAGGATGATCTGGTAGTTTGGATCGCCGGCCAGCCTTGCGAACTCTGACGCTGGAACACTCATTATGAAGTTGGTCTCACCTGATTCAAGGGTGGCCATGCGTGTGCCCTGTTCGGGGATCATCTTGATGATTATGCTATCCAGATAAGCTGGACCCTGGTGTCCCCATATTGGAGGCGCCCAGTTGTAGTCGTCATTTCTGACCAACTCGATATGGTCACCACGCACCCAGTTCTCGAATTTCATGAAACCGGTGCCGACCGGGTTTATTCCGTAGTCCTCTCCATGCGTTTCCACCGCTGTGGGCGATACCATGCCGAGGAATGCCTGGCTGGCTCCATCAAGGAATGGAGCAAACGGTGTCTCGAAATTGACCGTAATCGTATGGTCGTCGTGGATGTCGCTACTGGCGTATGGCCCGAGCAATGTCACCGCGAAGCCCGACTTGGTCTCTGGATCGCTGATGCGGTCGAAATTGAACTTCACTGCATCAGCATTGAATGGGGTGCCGTCGTGGAAGGTGACTCCCTGTTTTAGGTTGAATGTGTAGCTCAGGCCGTCGTCAGACACTTCCCAGGACTCCGCAATACCGGGGTGGAATGTGGCGTCGTGGTTCTCATACACAACGGTGTCGTAGATGTTCATCATCACACTGTGGGACACAGCCCATGGAGTCACGGCAGGGTCCAAGTTGTCCGGCTCGAGCTGCATCCCAATGATCAGCTGTCCACCCTTCACAACCTCTCTCTCCACCTCCACAACCTTCTCCACTTCCACTTGGACGATCTTCTCTACCTCCTTCTCAACTACCTTCTCGACCTCGACCGGCACCTCTTTGATGACCTCTTTCTCGACCTCGACCGGCACCTCTTTGATGACCTCTTTAGTGACGACAGTCTCTCCAGCACATGCAGCTATCACAACTGTCACAACCATCGAAATCGCCACCAACCATACCAATCGCTTCATCTTCAAACCTCCCAATGTCCTCTCCAGCTGAATTCCGATGGCAAGACAAACCTCCCGACTCGTTGCCGGTGATCCGTTTGGCACCCAGTCGTCAGACTGACTGTGTACACAAATTCTGGAAATAAAATTCGCCAGTCCCGATTGTATGTAATCCGCCTGACGTGTCAAGTTTGTGCGGCAGTTCACAAACCCTGTACAAGTCCCGAGTGGTACTTTCCACGGTCAGATTGTGAGCGGGAAATGCGAGGGTCGTGTAGCGCGCTGCTCAGGCGCAGAGTGGCTGGTCTTGTCGTAGGCCAGGAATGGCTACCGGGTGCCGGCGGACCTGCCTCCGTCCACCATATAGACGCCGCCGGTGCAGAAGCTGCTGTCGTCGCTGGCGAGGAACAGCATCAGCTGAGCCACTTCTTCGGGGGTCCCGTACCGTTCCAGCGGAATGCGCGATGACGCGGCCTGCTTCACCACGTCGGCGGTTATCGCTGAGTCGTCCAGGGTTGCCACACGCATATTCTCGATGGATCGCATCATGCGTGTCTCGATCGGCGCCGGATTGACCGTATTGGCCCGAATGCCCAGCGGCGCGCCTTCCAGCGCGGCAGTGCGCATCAGGCCAATAACCGCGTGCTTGCTGATGCCGTATGCTGACATATCTGGTGTCCCGGCGATGCCGGCGCCGGAAGACGTGATAACGATGCTGCCTCCACCACCCCGACTCATCACCGGCATCACGTACTTCACTCCCAGCCACGGACCGCGCACGTTGACCGCCATGACCCGGTCGAATACGTCTATGGAGTAGTCGGTTATCGGAGCCAGCTCTCCCTCGATTCCCGCGTTGGCCAGGAACACGTCGATGCCGCCCCAGCGCTCCACGGCCGCGTTGATGTACGCCTGTGTCTGGTCTGGTTGGGTCACGTCGGCCACGGTGTAGCTGGTCCTGTCTTCGCCGATCGACTGTACGGACTCCTGGAGCGCTGCTTCATCGAGGTCAACCAACGCGAGTCGCGCGCCCTCTTCCGCAAACAGCTTCGCCGCAGCCTGACCGATACCCCCGGTGGCCCCTGTAATCACGGCCACTTTTCCTTCCAGGCGGGACATGTCAAATCTCCTTTTTGCTACCGAGGAGCGAGCCAATCGCATGGATCTCACCCCCGCATCAAGTAGGGGGCAGGCTCTAGCTCTCTCTCCTCAAGGGGCTTACAAGTGTAAGAATTCGTACTTTTCACCCTCACCCCAG
>JAAXHZ010000063.1 GCA_012270625.1 Dehalococcoidia bacterium
GGTTCGAATCCCTTCGCTCACCCCACTGATCATCGCGTTCCCCTTAGTCTCCTTTAAGTTGCCACTCGCTAGGAGAGTCCCCTGATGTCCCATCTATTTGTCTCTGTGGATACGCTGCGTGCAGGCGATCCACAGGGCAACCGGATGGTCTTGCGCATAGTCACGCGGAACAGACGTGTCATTCACGCGATAGGAGTTCCACAGGACTGGCCTTCCAGGACAGGTCCGACTTGGTGTTATGTGTTCGAGAACGACGGGACGACTCTCATAGACCCGGGCGCTCAGGGGTCTTTCCCTGAAGTAGAGGACGGGTTGCGCGTGGCTGGATACGCAGTCACCGATATCGACCGTGTAATCGTTACGCACGGTCACTCTGACCATGATGGCTCCACCGCTCAGCTGGTGGATGCTGCCGACGCTCAGCTTAACGCGCATGCAATGTACGCTGCCCTGACCCCCTACAGCCCTTGGGAGGTACAGAGTCGCACCGCCTCGCCCATCCACGTCGAAATGAGCCGGGTCGCGTCAGGCAGCACTGACCGCCGCAGCGAGTCCTATGCGGCCAGGAACCGTAGATACATCGAAGCGAGAAAAGGTATCACGGTACACCGCGAGGTAGGCGATGGCGACACTATTGGTGACTTGGTCGTCATCTATGCGCCGGGCCACTCGCCGGACGAGCTATGTCTTACGCTCGATGGTGTCGTGTTCACCGGGGATCACGTGCTGCCTGAGATCACCCCTCATCCGACCACTAAGGCCGCCTACTCAGACCACGTAATGCAGGACATACCTGCCGCGTTCAGCCACCCTTCCAGCGCCTACGGTCTGGAAGTTTACATGCGCTCCCTGAAGACTATTGCCGATTTGGGTGAAGAGCGCGCGGTACTGCCTGCGCATCGTCTGTTCAACCGTGGCAGGTTCAACTTTGTCTCCGTGGTGAGAGCTGGAGAAGTGATAAGTCATCACGGTCACCGCATGGCTCAGATCCTAGAACGTCTCGAGGACCGTCCTACCGGACTCGAAGAGGTGACGAGAGGTGTGTTCGAGAGGCGCAAGTTGGCCGGTGGGAACCTCTTCATGGCACTGTCTGAGATAGTCGCCCACGTTGAGCTGCTACAGGACGTTGGTGATGTCGAATTCACGGATGAGTCGAAGCTGCGCAGTACCGGCTCAGAGGAATTTCGTCATTTCGTTCGTGAATTGCTAAACTGAGTGTGGACTGTTAGTCTGAGGTGTCCTGTTCAAGCGCCCGTAGCTCAGTGGATAGAGCACTGGTCTTCGGAACCAGGTGTCGCGGGTTCGAATCCTGCCGGGCGCGCCATATCCCTCCCTTGTGCCAAGCATGGCGTGTTTCACAATTCCTCCGTAGTCTTGCGCCTCATTGATTCCCTGGAGGGTCCGATCGTTGTGCGCAAGATGATAGGACACTCAGGACCAGAACGCGACGCCAACCATCCCGGGACCGATGTGCGCTCCCATTACGGGAGTAAACTCGGACTCGAACAGCTCGGCGAATTCAAATTCCCTCGTGATCATAGTCGAGAGTGACCGCGCCTGTTCCGGGACTTGGGCGTGCATTATCATCGCATGTACAGGAGCCTCGCCAATCCTCTCCTTCATCAGCGCGATCAGCTTGGAAATGGCGTGAGTCGTCGTCCTGGGACGCGCGACCTGGATCACGTTGGATTTCTCCAACTGGAAGATCGGTTTGAGCTTGAGAAGTGTGGTGGCCAGGTGGGCCACGGCTGGTACTCGGCCACCCTTCCACAGGTAGTAGAGTGTGTCCACGTATGCCAAGAGCCGGACGCGCTGTCGGGTGTCCAGAGCCGTCAGCTGAACATCATCGATGCACGCGCCCGTTGTGGCGAGCTTGAGCGCTTCCCATGCAATCAGACCCTGCGCGCCGACTGCCGTGAGAGAGTCCAGAACGCGCAGGTCGAAACCGGGCCTTCTGGTGAGAAACTGCTGACGGGCCCTCTCCGCCGACTCCAGGCTGGAGCTGAATCGGTTGGAAACGGTGATGCACAGTATGGATTCCGCCAATTCGGCAGCCTTCTCAAAAGCAGCGAGGAAGTCCCCAGGCGTTGGCGCCGATGTGCTGGTCTGTCCGACGTGGTCTTGTTGCATCGTGTAGAAGTCAGCGGAACGGATGTCCACTCCGTCCCGGTACGTCCTTTCGCCGACGTGTATCAACATGGGCACAGAGAATGTGTAGGTATCGTCGTAGAATCTGTCTGGGACAGTGGCGGCGCTGTCAACGACGATTGCGACTCGGCGCTTGGGCTGTCTGGCGCTCAAACTGCTAGATGCTCCCGGTCAGCTAGGTTCGTCGAATTAGACCCGCTTGAACAGGTGAATCTGCCAATTGGCGGATATCGGCAGTTTTGGAACAGGGAGTCAAGATGCCAGTTCTCCCGGATACGATTCGCGCTGTGCGTCTCCGGAGGTGGCTGTGTGCGGATTATGTAACATGGCAGGAGTACCGTCAACGCCTCCCGTTGATTGAATGGTCACTGAGCGCTGATGTAGAATTCAGCGCACAGGAGGAGCCTCCCCAGTGGAGAACAACCAGATCGCCAGGCTGCGTCGGATGCGGGATTATGGCCCGCGTAGCTTTGAAGTCAACCGGCGAATTGCTGATAGGATCTTCTCAGTTCTGAGCGACCGCGGGTTCCTGCCTCTTGACACCCCGCTTCTGGAACAGACCGATCTGTTCGTGCGCAAGTCAGGGGGAGAGGTAGCCGAGAGTCTGTACACATTCTTCGATCCTGGCGGCATAGCGGTTAGCCTGCGTCCAGAATTCACTCCCTCCGTGATTCGATGGTTCGCGGAAAACGTAGGTCAGGAGTCGAGCGCGCACCGGTTCCAGTACTCCGGCCCAGTATTCAGGTATGGTGGCGCGAGGAGTGGCCGGAATCGCCAGTTCACGCAATGCGGCGGTGAGCTGATAGGCGCGTCCGCTCCAAATGGAGACTCCGAGATTCTGGAGAGCGCAGCGCAGTGCCTGCATGAGGCGGGAGTTGCCACTTACTGCGTGAGACTTGGCCACATAGGGGTGGTTCGCGAGCTGGTCAGGTCACAGGGTCTATCCGAGCCGTTGCAGATATTTATTCTTTCAAACCTCGACGTCATATCGGCTGGCGAAGAGAGCGTAGATGGGCTTACGTACCAGGCAGCGGCTGCTGGGTTGGTCCATAGATCAGACTTAGGGTATCTGGAGCTGCCCACAAGGAATGACGCGATACCGGCTCTTGAGGCACTGGGCAGGTCACTGCCAGGACCCACCGGGAGACGAACCCGAGAACAGATCATGGCCAGACTCGCCAGCAGAATGCGAAAGGCTGTTCCTGCCTCCGAGTTCCGTTCTGCGCTGTCCAATGTTTCGGCACTGCTAAACTGCCATGAGACTTCTTCGGACCCGCTGGAGTCAATCGCGAAAGTATTGGAGTCTAATGGAGCATCGCTCTCAGGAGTCGAAGACTTGAGCTCGACATTGCAAGTCATATCACGTGCGGGTGATGGAGTGACCGCCCATCTGGATCTTTCGTTTGTACGGGGACGGGCCTATTACACTGGCGTAGTGTTCGAGTTCACTGCGATGATAGACGGAAGTGAGGTGTCACTTGGGGGAGGTGGCAGGTACGACGATCTTGTGCGGGCATTCGGAGGCCCGGTCACTCCTGCTTGCGGATTTGCCTTGAACCTGGATGAGCTAGCGCTGATCTCCAAGATCGGTTCTGTAGGCGCTCCGGCGTGAGCGACTCCATGCTCCGACTGGCGCTCCCGAGCAGTGGCGCTCTTCACGATCCGTGTATGTCGTTCATGCGCGCGTGTGGGCTTTCGGTATCTCGCGCCAATAGCCGGCGCTACATCGCCGAGGTGGGGTCTGTACCAGGCGTCACGGTAATGTTCCAGCGAGGTTCTGATATAACCGCGAAGATCGACGAGGGTGCGGTGGATCTCGGAGTCGTGGGCAAGGACCAATTCCTGGAAAGCCGAAGGGAGGATGGAGACAGCAGGGTAGTGATTGACGGACTGGGATTCGGCAGAAGCAACCTCGTTCTGGCTGTGCCCGATTCTTGGGTCGATGTGACCTCAATGGCTGATCTGGCAGAGATCTCAAATGAGTTCCGAAGCGTGGGCCAGGACTTGAGAGTGGCCACCAAGTATCCAAGGCTTATCCAGAGACATCTTCTCGCGCATGGAGTCAACTATTTCAGCCTGGTCCAGTCCAGCGGCACTCTCGAGGCCGCTCCGGCAATGGGGTTCGCCGACATTATTGGCGACATCACGGAGACCGGCTCGACAATACGCGAAAATCGCTTGAAGCAAATTGACGGCGGGACTTCCATCAGCTCGGACGCATGTGTGATTTCGAGGAGAATGGACCCCAGGGTCGATCGCGCTCAACTCGAGACGGCTCGGGTCATACTTGAGATGATGGAGGCTCACCTCGGGGCCAAGACGTACGTCAGAGTGACTGCTAACATGAAAGGCGAAACACCAGAGGAGGTCGCCGATTACGTCCTAGGCCACTCAGACATTTCAGGATTGCAGGGGCCGACCATTTCCAGGGTGTTCACACCCAATGGCGCGGGGTGGTTTGCCGTGACCGTCATCATCGAGGAGAATAGACTCCTTTCTGCCGTAGATACCCTCCGGGAAATAGGTGGCACGAGCGTGACAGTGGACAAGCCCGCATATGTATTTCAGTCTGAATCGACATCATATCCTCGGCTCGTCGAGGCCGTAACCGATGCCTAATCTGCCCACCCACATACAACTCGCAACCTCGGCTGCGTCTCGACTCAAGCATCCTGACATCGAGTCCTACATGGGGTACTTCGGTCTTGGTGCGACCGCTCCAGATATTCGGGCGCTGACCAAGAGATCTCGTGCCGAGTATCACTTCGTGGAATTGGACTTCGAGACAGTGGGTACTGGCGTGAGAACGATGTTTGCCGCGTATCCCGAGCTTATGAACGCGGCGGAGCACGATGGTCCTACTCGCGCGTTTATGGCGGGCTACATTACACACCTGCTAGCCGACGAGTCCTACATCGTTCAGATGTTCAGACCTTACTTCGGTGTGGATGGAGTATTCGAGGACAAGGAGCTGGCGAAGATCCTGGACCGAGCGCTCCAGCTCGACTTCGACCGGCGTGTCTGGGATGACGCTAGGGACGCGATTGCGGGCGTGGACGTAGAGTTGGGAAACGTCAACGTCCGGTTTCTTCCTTCTGACGATCTCAGGCAGTGGAATGAGTGGGTGCACAGAGTGGTCGATGGCGGGTTCTCCTGGGAGCGGCTGAGGTTCATGGCTCAGCGAATTGCGGCTGGCAACGAGAATCATCCGGCGTATGGACATGCGGAGACGTTCCTGGACTCTGTCGATGGCTGGCTGACGACTCTCTATGACTCAGTGCCGAGATCACGCGTGGAAGAGTTCACTGCGGATGCGATCGACACATTGACCGACGGACTCAGGAGCTACCTGTCGTGAGAACCGTGTATGGGATCAAGGCCGCACGCGACGCTTTGGCAAAGGGACGGCGTCTCGACCTAGCATCCGTTCCGTCCTCTTTTTTGGACACAACCGAGCGGGTTTTCGGTGAACGACTGTCTCCTATCGAGACGGTGTCCAGGATTATCGACTCGGTCAGAAACGAGGGGGACAAGGCTGTCAGAGATCTGACCGCTGCGCTGGACGGCCAAGACTACCAGCGTCTCGAAGTCACTAAGGCAGATATGGATAATGCGGCCGACTCGGTTGACCCCCGAGTGATTGAGGCGTTCACTCATGCCGCCGACAGGATCAGGCAATTTCACGAATCGGCCAGACCTCGTGACTGGATGGACTTCTCGTCGGGTTACGGGTGCATCGCCAGAGCATGTGAATCAGTGGGCATCTATGTGCCAGGTGGCAGCGTGCCACTGCCATCTACCGTACTAATGACTGCCATCCCGGCGCGCGTCGCCGGAGTGAACGATGTCCTCCTGTGTACACCAGCCAGCAGGGATGGATTGCCCGATCCCATGGTTCTGGCGGCTGCTAGGATTTCCGGTGTGGACAGAGTTTTCGCCATCGGCGGCGCGCAGGCTGTGGCGGCGATGGCATACGGCACCGAGACTGTACCTAGTGTGGACATGGTATGCGGTCCTGGCAATATATTTGTCACCCTTGCTAAGAAGCTGGTTTACGGCGACGTTGGAATCGACGGCCTGTACGGTCCGACGGAGACACTGATAGTTGCGGACCACACGGCCAACCCGACCCTGTGCGCGGCTGACCTGCTCGCACAAGCGGAGCATGACCCTATGGCCAGACCGGTTCTCTTGTGTACATCGGAGTCACTCGCCGACGGCGTCAGCAGTGAAGTGGATGCCAGGCTGCGAAGACTCGACAGAGCCTCGGTTGCTCGCGCCTCAGTGGATGGACAGGGTTGCATCGCGGTGATCCCTGATCTGGCAGACGCAATCGAGGTCGCGAACTGGTTCGCGCCGGAACATATGTGTCTAAGCGTTGAAGATCCCTGGTCGTGGGTGGGCAGCATCAGGAACGCGGGGGCGCTCTTCATAGGCGATTTCTCGCACGAAGTGCTAGGTGACTACGTCGCTGGCCCCAGTCACGTGATGCCGACGTCCGGCACTGCGAGATTCAATTCCGGCATTGGTGTGCATACGTTCTTGAAGATGACACCAGTCATAGCCCTGGACGATGCAGAATCAGCTGCGCTATCTGACGCGGCGGCCATTATGGCCAGAGCCGAGGGCCTTACAGCGCACGCTGAGGCTGCTGAGATACGTCGGGAGCTCGCGTGAGCGACAATTGGATGAGAGAGGAGACTCTAGTGGCAGACAAGCGTATCGATGAACTCATCAGACCTCATCTGGCTTCCATCCAGACCTATCAGCCAGTCGATCCTCCAGAGGTTCTCGCGCAGCGCGCTGGAATTGCACCGGAGTCGATCGTGAAGCTCAACGGGAACGAGAACCCATACGGACCGTCTCCCAAAGCCGCTGAGGCGGTGCACTCCGCAGACATGCACATCTACCCCGACCCGTTTCAGCGCAGACTGCGCGCGGCGCTGTCCGATTACACCGGGTTCGGCTCAGAGAGCATTATCGCCGGCGCGGGCAGCGACGAGCTGATCGATCTGCTCTTCAGACTGTTCATAGAACCCGGGGACACGATTCTGGACTGCGAGCCGACCTTCGCGATGTATGCCTTCTGCGCCAGAGTGGCGGGAGGAGAGCTGCGGCTTATCCAGAGAGACGAGCTGTTCGAGATAGACCTTCAGGCCGTCAGAGACGCGATCGACGACAAGACCAAGATTATATTCATAAGCTCGCCCAACAACCCAACTGGAAACTTGGCGTCTGAAGATCAGGTCAGGGCGCTGCTCGACACCGGTCTCGTCGTGGTGATTGATGAAGCGTACTACGAGTTCAGCGGCGAGACGGTCGCCAGCCTGATCGAAGAGTATGACAATCTGGTGGTGCTGCGCACAATGAGCAAGTGGGCTGGGCTGGCAGGGCTGCGTATCGGCTATGGAATCATGGACAGCGCTCTGGTGGACCACATAATCGACATCAAGTCTCCCTACAACGTGAACGTCGCCGCTGAGGCCGCGGCTCTGGCGTCGCTGGAAGACAGCGAGTACCTATTGGGGAACGTTCAGTCAATCGTAAACAGCCGCGAGGCAATGTTCCAATCTCTTGAAGAGGTTGATGGACTGAAGCCGTGGCCCTCTCATGGAAACTACATCCTATGCCAGTTCGATGGACCTGAGAAGGCCACTGATATGTTCAACCAGCTGGCGGCCAGGGGAATCTTCGTACGGAGCTTCGGCTCTGATCGGTTGACCGACTGTTTCAGGGTTGCGATCGGGACTCCCGACGAGAACGCGGCTTTTCTGAACGCGGTCCGGGAGATTGCCGAGTGACTTCCGGAGACAGAGTGGTCCGGATAGAGAGGTCAACTGCCGAGACGAGTATCTCAGTTGACGTGAATATCGATGGTACCGGCGAGTATGACCTGAGCGTATTCAACGGGATGTTCGAGCATCTGCTTGCGCAGCTCTCGAGGCACGGGCTGATAGATCTCAGAGTCAAGGCAGATGGAGACACCGACGTAGGTCTGCACCATCTGGTGGAGGATGTTGGGATCGTACTTGGCAGAGCATTTGCCGAAGCGGTGGGGGAGGGTACAGGCATACGAAGGGCGGCGCACACATTCATGCCGCTGGATGAGACGCTTGCATTCACAGCCGTGGACTTTGGAGGTCGCGGCTACGCGGTCATCGACGCCGAAATCGGAGACAGCGATCTTGGCGGGCTGTCAGGCGACCTCGTGCGGCACTTCCTAGAGTCACTCGCCAGGGAAGGTCGGTTCAACATGCACGTGATGCTGATAACCGGCGTGAACAACCATCACAAAGCCGAGGCGATCTTTAAGAGCCTTGCAAGATCGCTTAGAACTGCCCTCGAAGTCGATCCCCGCAGGTCTGGTCAGGTGCCGAGTACCAAGGGGACGATTTCGTCATAGGGCCGGTTAGAGCGAAGTTGGCTCTATCGGCTCCAGCTCGAATCTGAATTCCTCGATGATGGGATTAGCCAGAAGCTGATCACACATTTCGGTTACTCGGCCGCACGCGGCGTTCCTGTCCTCTTGGTCCAGCTTGATTTCCATGTACTTGCCCGCCCGCACGTCGGCGACCGTATCGAATCCGAGCTGGTGCAGCCCCCCACGAATCGTGAGGCCTTGAGGGTCGTTCACGCCGGGCTTGAGTGTTATGTAGATCTTTACTAGAAACAATGCGCTATCGCGGCAGCCGGTACTCAGGCGCGTTGGGAGAGCTCTCGTGAGCGTTAACGAATGCCCGAATCCGGTCCTCATCGAACTCGTCGAAACGATCAGTGAATGTCCAGGCGGTCAGCGCGATTCGGCTGTCCATTCCCGCGTAGGGGCTCATCAGCAGCTTGCCACCCCGGTCTATTCCCTCTTGAACAAGTTCGGTTAGCTGCGCGACAAGGTCTGGGCACTCCTCCGGGCAGTCGTAATGAACGTTGACATAGCCGTGCTCCAAGTTGTGAAGCAGCACTTCGTCAGCAATTGGATCGTCGTATATTCCCCACCGGTGCGGCGCTAGCGGGAGATCATAGTGCCAACCGGACGTCGCCGGGACTGAGTTGTACGCAGGATGGTCTTCTCCTGGACTCACGTGCATCGCTCCCTGATCCTCGATTCGAATGCCTGGACCATCAGGAGTTCCTCCTTGGAAGAGCGTTCCGAGCGGAAGCCCAGGCAGAATAATCGACAGGACGAGAGTAGAGGCAATCAATCCGACCGCAATTCCTCCGGCCCATATGTAGATGCGTCGGCGCCTCTGCCTGCGAGCGCGCCTCGCGCGCCGGGCCTGAGTAGGCGTCAATCTCGTTCGAGAGCTCCGCCCCCTGGATGCTGATGCCATAACTAGTTCGACTCCCGGTCGGATGGGACCTACTGAAGCTCGCGTCCCGTAAGCTTGCTGAACGCTTCCGCGTAACGCTCGGTTGTCTTGGATACTACGTCCTCGGGCAGATCGGGTGCGGGCGGCTCGTGATCCCATCCCGACGCATCGAGCCAGTCCCTGACAAACTGCTTGTCGTAATTGGGTTGAGACTTTCCGGGCTCGTAGCCATTCATGTCCCAGAACCGGCTGGAGTCTGGGGTCAGAATTTCATCAATAAGGGTCAGCTCGCCATCGACGGTGCCGAACTCGAGCTTGGTGTCGGCGATGATAATCCCGCGCTCTCGCGCGAAGTCCCTTGCGAACTCGTACACCTCGATCGTTGTGTCGCGCAGCCGCTCGGCCATCTCCTGACCGACCATGTCGGTTACCTCGTCGAAGCTCATGTTCTCGTCGTGTCCGACCTCAGCCTTCGTGGTAGGAGTAAAGAGCACTTCGGGGAACTGGTCGCCCTCGCGAAGACCGGCTGGCATGGGTCTGTCCTGCACAGTTCCCGATCGCCTATATTCCGACCAAGCTGAACCGGTGATGAAGCCTCGCACGACGCACTCGACATCGATCCTGTCGGCCTTCTTAACGATCATCGCCCTCTTGGCAACCTCATCTGGGATGTCCAGATCAGAGCGGTCCACCGCCATTTCAATAAAGTGATTCGGCACGATGTGGGAGGTCTTGTCGAACCAGAACGCCGAAATCTGATTGAGCACTGCTCCCTTGTTCGGAATTCCGGTGGGCAGCACGACGTCGAACGCGGAGATGCGGTCAGTGGCAACCATCAACAGTTTGTCTTCGCCCATCGGGTACGTGTCTCTAACTTTGCCTCGATAGAGCAGATCGGGCAGATTGGTCTCTGTTATGGCATTCATGTGTTCTGGACTCCTCCGGGATTTAGGTATTCAGTTGAGACCGATTCGATCGAATACTTCGTCCACGAATCGGACGTAGTAGCTATAGTCAAACGTGCCGTTCAGCTCGGGTTGGGTCATATACTTGGTCACTGTGGGATCGCGACGGATAAGCTCACGAAAGTCATCGTCTTCATCCCAAGTGCGGGCGGAGTTAGTCTGCATCACTTTGTAGGCGTCATCTCGGCTGACACCTTTCTCGATCAGAGTAAGCATCAATCTCTGGGAGAAGAGCAGCCCTCTGGTCATTTCCATGTTCTGAAGCATGCGCTCAGGGTAAACTCGCATTCCTTTGACTATTCCGGTAAACAGATCCAGGATGTAGTCCAGCGCCATACAGGAGTCCGGAAGGATCAGACGTTCGGCCGACGAGTGGCTGATGTCTCGCTCACCCCAGAGTGCGACGTTTTCCAGCGCTGTAACGGCATGACCGCGGATCAGCCGAGACAAGCCGCAGATTCTCTCACTCAGCTCCGGGTTGCGCTTGTGAGGCATTGATGATGATCCGGTCTGACCCTCGGAGAATGGCTCCTCGACTTCTCGAATCTCCGTGCGCTGCAGTCCTCGGATCTCCGTTGCGAACTTCTCAAGTGAGGCCGCAATCAACGCGAGGGTCGTCACAAAAGTGGCATGACGATCCCTCTGGACGACCTGGTTTGAGACTGGCGCGACCCCTATTCCAAGCTCACCGCACACTGCGGCTTCGACGCCGGGCGGGACGGTGGCGTGAGTGCCTACTGGACCCGAAATCTTTCCAACCGCGATGTCCTTCCTGGCGTTTTGCAGGCGTTCTCTGTTGCGTCGCATCTCGTCCCACCACAGAGCCAGCTTAAGTCCAAAAGTGACTGGCTCAGCATGGACTCCATGGGTGCGACCCATCATCAAGGTGTTCTTGTGTTCGATCGCGCGGAGGCCGAGCGCCTCGATACAGAGGTCGATCTCATCTTCGAGCGCGTCTGCCGCGGCGACCAGCTGGAGGCTGGTAGCGGTATCCCACACGTCACTTGTTGTAAGTCCGAGATGCAGCCAGCGTCCCTCGGGGCCTAGCCCCTCTGTAACTGATCCGAGGAAGGCTGTCATGTCATGTCTGGTAACGCTCAGGATCTCGTTCAGGCGGTCGATGTTGTATCTGGCCTGGCGCAGCTTGCTCATGTCCTCAGGTGGTATAACGCCTGCGGCCGTCCATGCCTCGCATACTGCAAGCTCAACCAGCAGCCACTTATCGTACTTGCTCTCGTCGGACCAGACCTGCTTCATTCGAGGCCGGGCGTATCGTTCAATCATGTTGCCTTTCCGTTGCCGTCAGCGGTTTCTGAGGCCCTCTCGGTAATCGTCATAGGCTTGGCCTATCTCCGGGTGTTTGCCGCCCAGTATCTGCGCCGCGAGAAAGGCGGCGTTGCGCGCTCCCCATGAGCCTACGGCTACACACGCCACAGGTATTCCGGGAGGCATCTGGGCGATGGCGTAGAGGGCGTCGATGCCTTTTAAGTCGCTGGATGGGATGGGAACACCAATGATTGGCAGTGTTGTCCACGAGGCGAGCACGCCCGGAAGTCCGGCGGATCCCCCCGCGCCTGCAATTATGACCTCGATGCCACGGTCTCTTGCGATGATTCCATACTCACGAACCCTATCAGGTGTGCGATGGGCAGACATAACCTCGACTTCGTGATCGATACCTAGCTGGCTGAGTACTTCTGTGGTTGGCTCCATCGCTGGCCGATCAGAACTGCTTCCCATCAGAACGCCTACGAGTGGCATGTTACCTCCTCATATTGATGCTGCAATATCTGTTCTGTAGTATGCGTTGGCGAACTCGATTTCATTCGTCACTTCGTAAGCACGGCGCCGCGCGTCGGATATATCCGACCCGCGTGCTGTTGCAGTGAGAACCCTTCCCCCGGACGTCACAGTGTTTTCATCATGTATGCGTGTTCCCGCGTGAAAGACGATACTATCGTCTGTGTCCGACGGGACTCTACTAACCTCCACCCCTGTCTCGTACGTGCCAGGATACCCTTTGGATGCGAGAACAACGCCTACCCAGGGATCGGACGACCATTCGACGCGACACTCGGACAGGCGGCCATTGATTGCCGCGAGTACGATATCCAGAAGATCCGTATTCAACCTAGGTAGGACTACCTGAGCTTCCGGGTCGCCCAGGCGGCAGTTAAACTCGAACACTCTGGGCCCCTGCTCCGTAAGCATGATGCCACCGTAGAGTATGCCTCGGAAAGGGCATCCGAGTTTCACCATCTCGTTAGCAACCGGCTGCATGATCTGAGAACGGATCGCATCTTCCATCTCGCTATTCCAGAATGGTGGTGGACTGTAGCTCCCCATACCTCCGGTGTTGGGCCCCATGTCATCATCGTAGATACGCTTGTAGTCACACGCTACGGCCAGTTCAGAGACGTATTCGCCATCCAGGAAAGCGAAAACACTGATCTCCTGTCCCTCCATCCACTCTTCGACGAGCACAGTGTCGCTCGCGCTCCCAAAGACGCGGTCAATAAACATCGAGTGCAGCGCCTCACGTGCCGTCTCGCGATCGTGTGCAATCAGTACGCCCTTGCCTGCCGCGAGGCCGTCAGCCTTCACGACGAACGGTGGATCGGACGCATATATGTGTCCGATGGCCGACTCGAATTCTGTGTACACGTTGGCACGGGCCGTAGGTACGTCGGCCGCGCTCATTACTTCCTTGGCGAAGGCCTTGCTGGACTCGATACGAGCAGCAGACATTGTGGGGCCGAATACAGGCAGCGAGAAGTCACCGAATCTGTCAACCAGGCCCGCCGCAAGAGGGCCTTCAGGACCGACTATGGTGAGGTCAACGGACTCGCTGAGAGCGAACTCCAGCAAGCCGTCAACGTCTTCCGCGTCGATCTCCACGTTTCGTCCCAACTCAGCGGTGCCGGCGTTCCCTGGAGCGATCAGCAGCTCTGGAGAGTGATGGCTACGCGCAGCCTTCCATGCTATTGCGTGTTCACGCGCGCCGCCGCCTACTATCAGGACTTTCAACGTCCAACTCCAGTGGATGTATTCTTTCCACGAGTCCACGACAGGAGACGTGAGTTGGCTTGATAGACTCTTCCGCGCTGCTTCATGGTTATTCCCACTCTATTGTGCCTGGAGGCTTACTTGTGATGTCGTACACGACTCTATTGACGCCCCGCACCTCATTGGAGATTCGTATTGACATTCGCGCCAGGACTTCGTGTGGGACTCGTGCCCAATCCGCGGTCATGGCATCATCACTCGTAACTGCGCGAATGGCTATGACGTTTCCGTATGTTCTGAAGTCACCGGTTACTCCGACCGACCTCGAGTCTGTCAGCACGGCAAAGCTCTGCCAAAGTTCGTGATAGAGATCGCTGCGCTCTACCTCTTCCATGACAATTCGGTCGGCACCTCTGAGCATGTCGAGCGCGTCGTGGGTAACTTCACCGATGATTCTTATCGCGAGGCCTGGCCCCGGAAAGGGCTGTCGGTTGACTACTTCTTCGGGCAGGCCCAGTTCCAAGCCAACCTGTCGCACTTCGTCTTTGAACAGATAGCGCAGAGGCTCGACGAGGTCCATTCGCATATGCTCAGGCAGACCGCCCACGTTGTGATGGGTCTTGATCTTTGCCGAAACGTTGTCTCCAGGCACCTGACTCTCGATGACGTCAGGGTAGAGCGTACCTTGGGCAAGAAAGTCAACCTGCCCAAGTCTGGAAGCTTCCTCTTCGAATACATTGACGAACTCTTCGCCAATGATCTTCCGTTTGGTTTCAGGGTCGGTAACCCCTCTGAGCGCTCCCAGAAAGCGCTCGGCGGAGTCAGCGTAAGACAGGTTCATCGACATATAGCTTTCAAAGGTGTCGCGGACCCGTTCCGGCTCACCGTGACGCAGCAGGCCATTGTTGACGAATACACAAGTCAACTGATCCCCTACGGCTGCGTGTACGAGGGACGCTGCAACTGCCGAGTCCACGCCACCGGACAGAGCGCAAATGACCTTCCCCTGACCAACCTGCGTCCTTATAGCCTCGACTGACTCCGAGACAAAATTGCCCGGAGTCCACGATCCCGAGCACCCGCACACTTCGTAGAGGAAGTTGCGAATCAGCCTGCCTCCCTCCGGGGTGTGGACGACTTCAGGATGGAACTGCAGGCCGAGTCGGCCGGATCCGTCTCCAAGAGCCGCAATGGGTGAGTTGTCTGTACTGGCAAGGGACTTAAATCCCTTGGGCATCTCAACGATATTATCGCCGTGACTCATCCACACTTGGGGAGAGTCGGAAACATCCATGAACAGAGGTTCTCCTGGGGCGACATCGCTCAACACCGCATAGCCGTATTCGCGGTGTGATGCTGGCGCGACCCTGCCTCCAAGCTGATGGACCATAGCCTGCATACCGTAGCAGATGCCCAGCACGGGGAGGCCTGAGTCGTACACCCACTGGGGCGCCAGCGGCGCTCCGGTCTCGTAAACGCTTGCAGGCCCTCCAGAAAGAATCACCCCTTTGGGATTCAGTGGCGCGATCGTCTCCCATGGGGCAGAGTGGGGGACCAGCTCGCAGTACACATGGGCCTCCCTGACCCGGCGGGCTATCAAGCGCGAGTACTGCGAACCAAAGTCCATTACTATTATGGACTCTCTCGAGGCTGACACCTCTCTGGAACCGCCTATCGATTGCGCGTTGTTCCCAAGCACGTGACTCGTATGCGCCGACGCCCCCAGCTGGCTACTGGAAGGAGGCGTTCCAACTGACGATTCAGGGTGGGGTTTAGGCATGGCTCCGATCAAAATTCAGGCTAGCACCTGTGTTATATTTGGGTCAAGCTGACTCGCATTGTTCTGACATCAGATTCGCGGGTCAGCCTCAGCGACAACTGTGCAAGAATCCGGACCTCGTAACATGCTTTCCACATCGTTAGAACGTGCCGTAGCCATCCTCCGTACGGGAGGAGTCATCGGGATTCCTACTGATACGGTGTACGGCGTGGCTGCGAATGTCCTTGACGATAACGCGGTGGGCCGTGTGTTCAGGCTGAAGGGCAGGGAGGACACGAGTCCCATACCGGTGCTCATCGGCGAAGTCGATGACCTATTCAAGTACGGCACGGATGTGACCGAAGAGGCGGTTGCTTTGGCAGAAGCCTTCTGGCCAGGACAACTCACGATCGTCGTATCCAAGTCCGATAGCATATCTTCCATCGTCTCAGGCGGACTGGACACCGTGGGACTCCGCGTTGCCGACCATCCTGTCCCGCGTCAGCTGATCTCAGGATTGGGCGCTCCGATCACTGCAACCTCTGCCAACATTAGCGGGACTGATGCGTTAACTTCAGCAGTGTCTGTTGCCCAACAGCTCGGAGCCAGCTTGGACTTGGTGTTTGACGGCGGTCAACTCGCTCCATCAAAGCCCTCTACGGTTGTTGATGTGACATCCAGGCCAGCGAAGATCCTGCGTGAGGGAGCTGTCTCAAGAGCCGCGATAGAGCATGTGACAGGCTCCGTTTCCAGCATGTAGAATCGTTTCGCGGGTTTGTCGGCACGACACGGATGGGCCTGATACCCCTGTGTGCCGTTACCCGGATTCATACGCGACTGGAAGCTTCCCCGTTGGAATCCAAGTCACAGCTTGAACAGTACAGTCTGCTCGTAGATGACGAGCTGCGCCGTGTAGTTGCACAACGCGACCTTCCGCTCTACTCGATGATGGGGCACCAGCTGGGATGGAGTCCCGATCCCGAAGTAAGGGGCCACTCAATGCAGCGCAGCTTGGGGTCATTATGTTTGGCCTCTTGCGTCTCGATGGGTGGAGATGTCGAGGACGCCCTGCCAGCCGCCGCAGCCGTCGAGCTCGTACAGAACTTCTGTGACATCCACGATGATATTCAGAGCGGCAGAGTGGAGCGAAGCGGTCGTGAGTCGGTCTGGTGGAAGTGGGGGCCGGCTCAGGCAATCAATGCCGGCGACGGAATGCACGCTCTTGCCCGCATGACCCTGCTGGAAATGATGGACAGGGGGTTCGACTCAGAGATCGTATTCGAGGCGATCCGAGTCTTTGATCGTGCAAGTCTGGCAACCTGCGAAGGCAGGTTCATGGAACTTGAGGCACAGGAGAGGCTGGACGTTTCGTCGGACGCATATCTGAGAATGGCTTCGCTGAGGACCGGTGCGATCTTTGCATGTGCGGCCGAGTTCGGTGCGCTGGTCTCAGGAGCTGACGCAGACGTGCGAGGGCGTTTTGCCGAGTGGGGCGCGAGTCTTGGCGTGGCGATTCAGATTTCTGATGACCTCAAACAGATCGTCGATGCACTCGAAGAGTATGGCGCGCCATCTGACGACATGATGAACAAGCGAAAGCTATATCCAGTGGTCTGGTCGTTCGAGGTGGCGACTCCCCAGCAGCGACGACAACTGGGCGACTTCTACTTCAAGAGGGTTCTGGAACCTTCCGATGCCAGAAGCCTGGCACGCCTTGTAGATTGTATTGGCGGAACTGCCCAAGCTCAGTCATTGATAGCCTCTCAGCTCGATCTAGTCAGAGAGAATTTGGCGCTCGCGCTGCCAGACTGCGCGAGTTGCGAGAGTCTTGAGATCCTAATACGTGACGTGGTTGAGGCTGCCTGATGTCTCACATGAGGAGCATCTGCGAACTCGGATTGAAACCTGGGACTGCGGTGCTCGTTAGAGTGGACTACAACGTTCCTTTCGAGCCGGGCACCGTGAATATTTCCGACGATAGTCGGATCTTCGCCTCCGTAGCGACGATCGAGAATTTGAAGTCCCAGAATTGCCGTGTCATTCTGTGTTCTCATCTAGGACGCCCACGCGGCGAACGCCGAGACGAGTTCAGCCTGTCGCCCATTGCGAGCCGACTCTCTGAGATCATTGGAGAGAACGTGAGGCTCACAAGTGACTGCGTTGGCCCAGAGACGGAAGCCACGATTCAGCGGATGCCGAACGGATCGGTCATTCTGCTGGAGAACTTGCGGTTTCACCCAGGCGAAGAGACCAACGATTCTGAGTTCTCTCGGCAGCTTGCAAGGCTGGCCGACTGCTATGTCAATGATGGGTTCGGAGCGGCGCACCGAAAACATGCCTCCACCTACGGGGTTGCGGAGTATCTGCCCGCAGCTGCTGGACTGCTTATGGAGCGCGAAATCTTGGCTCTCAGCAGGGTTACTGAGGAGCCAAGTCATCCATACGCCGTTATGGTCGGCGGGGCCAAGGTCATGGACAAACTTCCTCTCATACGGAATCTTGCGACCAAAGCCGACATGTTCCTAATAGGTGGAGGCATGGTCGCTTCGTTTCTGTCTGCTATGCACTCAGAGTCAGAGAAGTGGGACATCGATAAGGGCGAACGCGAGTTGGCAGGCAGCATCTTGAAGGACGCTGGACGCTACGGGTACGAAGTAATTACGCCTGTCGATGTCGTGGTTGCGGATCGATTTGCCGAAGACGCCTCGTGGCAAGTATGCCGACCTGAGCACGTGCCTCACGGCCTTCCAATACTTGATATCGGACCTAAGAGCGTGGAGCTGTACGCCAAGCGAATTTCCGATGCTCGAACCATAGTGTGGAATGGGCCGATGGGTGTTTTTGAGTGGCAATCATTCTCCCGCGGCACTCACGGCGTCGCCGTTGCGATCGCGAATGTCGCCAGCGCTTTCACGGTCATCGGCGGCGGGTCCACATCTGACGCAGTGTCCTCAATGGATATTTCAGACCGATTCTCGCACGTATCCACAGGCGGAGGCGCCACGCTAGAGTTTCTGGAGGGTAAGGAGCTGCCAGGGATCCAGCCCTTGACGAACGCCTGATATTAGCGCATGTCCTGGAGGACTCCGAGAGGACCAGTGAGACTTAGACCCCAATGATAGATCACCCATTCTTGGGAGAACTATGCAGTTCCACCGACAGTAAGATCATCTTGCTTGTAGCGGATGGTCTTGGCGGTCTGCCTAGACCTGAGACAGGCAAGTCGGAGTTGGAGGAGGCTTACACTCCGAACTTGGACGATCTGGCCGGAAGGAGCGCGTGTGGATTGACGGTTCCCGTAGGGCCAGGCATCACACCCGGAAGCGGCCCTGGGCATCTGGCTCTTTTCGGTTACGACCCGCTCAAGTACGCAATTGGACGGGGTGTCCTCGAAGCGCTCGGAATCGGAATAGACCTGGGCCCCGGCGACATAGCTGTACGGTGCAACTTCTGTACCGTCGATCATGGTGGACGCCTGATCGACCGAAGGGCAGGGCGTATTAGGTCTTCAGAGTCCGGGCCGCTGGTGGAGCAACTGGCAGACATAACGGTCGAAGGTGCGGAGCTGCTGGTCGAACCTGTCCAAGACTACAGGTTCGTGGTCGTGTTCAAGGCTGAAGGACTCGGTCAGGACGTGAGTGACACTGATCCTCAGCGTCTGGGAGTCCAGCCACACAATCCGGTAGGGACCGGTCAGCCGTCAAAGACCACTGCCAGGCTGGCCTCACAGTTTATAGACGCCGCGCGGGATATATTGGGCTCTCGGCAGACTGCGAATATGATTCTCATGCGCGGATTCTCCAGGATTCCGACTTGGCCTCAGTTTGCCCCAGGCTACGGACTGGAGCCGTGTGCAGTTGCCGCTTATCCGATGTATAGGGGTCTTGCCAGCCTAGTAGGCATGAAAGTTATACCAACAGGTCACGACTTCGATGCTGAGCTGGACACAGTGGAAGAGTACATCAGTGAGCACGATTTCGTTTTCCTGCACTACAAGCCCACAGACGCCGCAGGCGAGGACGGCGACTTCGATGCGAAGGTCTCAGCGCTCGAAGAGCTGGATCAAAGGATTCCCAGGCTGATAAGGCTCGGAGCAGATGTGGTGGCTGTGGCGGGAGATCACTCGACTCCGTCAGTTCTCGCGGCGCATAGTTGGCATCCGGTGCCTCTGCTCATCAACTCTGAGTTCACCTCTGGAGTAGGGTCTGACGGCTTCACTGAAAAGTCGTGTGCCAGAGGGCATCTTGGTACCCAGCCGGCCACGTCGCTCATGTTTCATCTTCTCGCTCATGCGGGTAAGCTCAAGAAATATGGCGCGTGAGCCGCAGCCAAGCGTCTAAACCTCACTTGCCATATGCCAGACGTCTCCTGACTGGTACGTAAGCTCAGGCATCGTGCATCCTGGCGGGTAATCAATACTGAAAGAGACTTTCAAACATGCCCACAACAACGATCGTCGGAAACTGGAAACTAAACAAGAGCGCGTCCGAAGCTGCTTCCTTAGCGTCAGACATCAGGGATCAGCTAGCAGATCACTTTGGGACGGCAGTAGTGGTCTGTCCTCCGTCAATTGCACTCGAGTCTGTTTCCCGAGTGTTGGAAGGATCGCAGATCGCCGTCGGAACTCAGAATGTTCACTCTGAGATCGTTGGGGCCTTCACAGGAGAAATCTCTGCGGAAATGGCGCGCGAGTTCGCACAGTATGTCATAGTGGGACACTCTGAGCGAAGGATGCACTTTGGCGAGTCTGATGAGTTCATCAGCCGGAAAGTAGCCGCTGTGATGAATGCCGGACTGAGTCCGATTCTATGTGTGGGAGAGCCGGCCGAAGTGCGTAAGAGAGGAAATGCAGAGAGATTTGTCACAGGGCAGCTCATTCAAGGTCTGTCGCGAGTGACATATGCCACAGGTATTCTCGTGGCATACGAGCCTGTCTGGGCGATCGGCACTGGCGAGGCCGCGACAGCACAGGCGGCGCAGGAGATGGCCTACTCTCTGCGGGGCAAGCTCAGGGAGCTATACGGGGCCGGGGCAGACGAAGTGCCTTGTTTATACGGAGGGAGCGTTAACTCCGCCAACATCTCTGAATTCGTGGAACAACCGGACATAGATGGCGCCCTAGTCGGTGGCGCGAGCCTGGAAGCCGGCTCATTCTCTGGCATAGTTCGGGCCGCGACGCTCGCTAGTGGAACACGAGCTGGGGAAGGCTAACTTCAGACTGCACTGCCCATCTGCCAAGAATAGCTGAGAGCGAGACTGTGCAGGGTAGGGGACCGATCGTGTGTGTCGAGCGGTCCGCACACATCCTGCGGATGCTTCCCAAGTGGAGGAAGCTAGGATACACGCCGTGGCCGACGCGTCGAACAGAGTCTGTGCCAATCAAGACCGGCTGATCGCGATCGTTGGTCCAACCGCCATTGGCAAAACTGACCTCGCGATGAGGTTGGCTCGGTGCGTTCCTGCCGAAATAGTCGGCGCAGATAGTCGCCAAGTGTATCGTCACATGGATGTAGGCACTGCCAAGCCTTCTGCCGAAGAGCGAGCTCATGTCCCTCATCATTTGGTTGACATAATTGACCCGAGAGATGAATTCAGCTTAGGTGAGTACGCTAAACTGGCAAAAGATTCAATAAAGAGCGTCAATCTTAGGGCAAAAACCCCTCTCTTGGTCGGGGGAACCGGCCAGTATGTAATGGCCTTGCTAGAGGGATGGAGCGTTCCGCCAGTTGCACCGGACGCCAACCTGCGAGCACGCCTCGACGCCCAGCTTAAGGCGAACGGCATTGACTCGCTCATTGAGGAACTCGGAGAGCTTGACCCGGTCGCCTTGGAGGCCGTCGATCTGAAGAACCCACGTCGAATCATCAGGGCCATTGAAAGGGCTGCGTCCGGTCATACATGGGGATCTCAGCCGCACAGGATAGAGCCGTCCTTTCAGTCAATAGTGATCGGACTCAGCGCCGATCGTGAGCAGCTGTACGACAGGGCGGACCGGCGGATGGACTCAATGATAGTGAACGGCTTCCTTCACGAAGTAGAATGGCTCCTAGCCGCCGGATATGCGCCAGAATTGCCTGCTATGAGCGGCATAGGCTACAGTGAGCTCGTGGATCACCTGTTGAAGGGCGTTGATCTGCAGGATTCCATCCAGCGGGCGAAGTATCGAACTCATCGCTACATTCGTCAGCAGTCCAACTGGTTCAGAGCTTCCGATACTAGGATCAAGTGGTTCGAGATATCCGAGACTGACGCCGCGCTAGA
>JAAXHZ010000064.1 GCA_012270625.1 Dehalococcoidia bacterium
GCGGGAAGACATCGTCCTTGTCAGCAAGGGCGGAATACCTTGGGACCAGCCTGGCGGGCGATCGGGACGCGACAGCTCCCGCGAGTCGCTGACTAAGTCCCTCGAAGAGAGCCTCACGCGGCTCCAGACGGACTACCTGGATCTCTATCTCATTCACTGGCCAGACGAGTCGAGACCCATGTCCGAGCCGATGGAGGCATTTGCCGACTTTCAGCGCCAGGGCAAGATCAGGTACGGCGGGGTAAGCAACTTCAGCACACAGCAGATGGCCGACTGCCTGGGAGTCTTCCCAATAGTTACCAATCAGGTCGGCTATCACCTGTTCGACTTCAGGCCTGAGCCGGAAGTGGTCCCATTCTGTAGAGACAACGGCATGGGCATCATGGCCTACGGCTCACTGGCGCATGGTCTCTTGACCGGCGCCATGACTCCTGAGACCACTTTCGAAGACGACGACTGGCGACGCAACCTCATGGCGTTCGGGCAGCCGATCTTCAAGGGACAGAATTTTCTGGATAACCTGAACAAGGTGGACGCGCTCAAGGATATGGCGGCGGACAGTGGGTACTCGGTGGCTCAGCTTGCGCTCGCGTGGGTCGTGTCCGAGCCTACCGTGTCCGTCGCGCTGGTAGGCACACGCCGACCCGAAGAGATGGAAGAGAACGTGCGGGCTGTCGAGTGGGAGATGACGCCGTCAGAGCGTGACGAGATCAGGTCCGTCGTTACCGGCTAATCCGCAGCGCCAAGGCGCCTGAGCTGGCCCTTGTCATGGTTCCGCGATATGTTGGGGCCGATCTGTTCAATCTGGGATCTAGTTCGAACCCTGTCTGTGGCGCGAGTCGTCAGAAGGCTGACGCGCTCACCGCGGCTTCCAGACCTTCACGCCCTCTTGGTCTTCGACCGCACGGGCTAGGTTGGCAATGGTGACGTGTAGGGTAGGGTGCACTAGGTTCTGGTTCAGCTCCGCTAAAGGGATCAGAACGAACGCCCTCTGTTCCATTCTGGGATGGGGTATCTGCAAGTCGGGGTCATCCATCTGCACGGTTGTATCACCATAGAGCAGGATGTCCACGTCAATTAGTCTTGGACCGTAGCGCCGGCTCGCTGGCAGTCGTCCGATCTCCTGTTCCACCTCCTTCGCACGCCTCAGAAGCGAGACCGGAGAGAGGCATGTCTGTATCTCCAGTACACAGTTGAGGAAGTGGGGCTGTTCGGCGTACCCCCAAGGAGCGGTCTCATAGATCGACGATGATCTGAGAATGATGAGGGTGGGAGGATCTGCCAGTCTCCTGACCGCTTCCGAAAGATATGCCTCTCGGTCCCTCAGGTTGGAACCCAGCCCAATGTAGGCTGTCACTGCCTCTCCGGTCAGCCGTTCCAATTTGGGGGTCTCCAGCCGCGTACAATGGCGTCGCTCATTCGGCACACACGCACCATCTCCCTGACATCGTGCACCCTGACTACATCAGCGCCTCCGGCAATGGACAGCGTCACCGCAGCGGCCGTGCCCTCGACCCGCTGGTCTGCCCCGAGGCCCAGCACCAGGCCGATAATGGATTTGCGCGACACGCCGACCAGAACGGGATGACCCAGGCTCCGAAGCTCACCGAGCCTCCGCAGCGCCTCGAGGTTGTGGTCCGGTGTCTTCCCGAATCCTATGCCCGGGTCGATGATGATCTGCTCGTCTCTGACTCCTGCGCGTCGGGCGATGGCGATGCTGTCGGACAGGCTGGCCTTGATATCCGGCAGCAGGTCTGTGTACTTTCGCGTCTTCTGGTTGTGCATGATTACAAGTGATGCGCCGTACTCGGCAGCCACGTCGGCGATCCCTGGGTCGGCTTTCAGTCCCCAGACGTCGTTAATGACAGAGGCCCCTGAGTCCAGGGCACGACGCGCCACCTTCGACTTGTAGGTGTCCACACTGACGGGCACCCGCACCCGGCTACGGATTGCTTCCAAGGCCGGGATTAGCCGGACCAGCTCCTCCTCAACGCTGATAGAGGACGAGCCTGGGCGAGTCGATTCGGCGCCTATGTCTATTATGTCTGCCCCTTCCTCCTCGTACCGCAGCGTCTGTTCCACTACGGCTGGAATATCTGATCCCAGGCCGTCTCCAGAGAAAGAGTCCGGCGTCACATTGATGACACCCATGACATACGTACGCCGTCCCCACTCCAAGGTTTCACCCCGCGAGACAGTCTTAGTCGAAAGATCGTGCTGTCCAAGCATTGGCGACAGACCTCATACCGGGCGACATCTGTGTTATAGAATACGGGTCGCAAAGCGCGACGCTCTGATTCTAGGCGTTGGCGCGGTTGTGAGTACAGCAGCATCTGGCGACATGCGGATTTCTTCGACTGCGTAACTCGAACATCCCAGTACTGTCCGTCATTCCTGTACGGCCCCGCCATCGATAAACTCGTACACACCGCCATCCAGCGAAAGCACGTAAACCTCTCCATCTGCGTCCTCCGCAAACGACGAAATCCTGAGCCTGGTGTCAAACAACTCGACCGACTGGTCAGTCACCGGATCGAACGACCAGATCTTCCCGCTGCAAAAGTCTCCGTAGATATATTTCCCGTGCAGCGCCGGGATTTGTCGTCCTCGATACACGTAACCCCCGGTGATCGAGCAGCCGTCATTGTGTCCGTAGTCTGTAACCGGCGGCTCAAGACCTTCCCGGTCACAGGAATTCGACCGCGCTCCGTAGCACACCGAACCCTCCATAATGTTCCAGCCGTAGTTCAGACTAGGCTCGATGATGTTCACCTCCTCCCTCTCGTTCTGGCCGACGTCCGCCGCCCACATCTCGCCTGTCAAGCGGTCGAAGCTGAACCGCCACGGGTTACGGAGTCCATACGCCCAGATCTCTGGACGCGCTCCTTCGATCTCGATGAGCGGGTTGTCGCCAGGCACGGAGTACGCGCCGGTCGTTTCAATCGATGAAACATCAATGCGCGCAATCGATCCAAGTAGAGTCCCCGGGTCTTGACCATTGCGCTTTGGATCACCCGCGCTCCCGCCATCGCCCAAACCGATGTACAGAAACCCATCAGGGCCGAACAGCAGGCTCCCGCCATTGTGGTTGGAATATGGCTGAGCGACTTCGAGGATCACCACCTCACTATCGGGATCGATCGCGCCAAGATCATTCGCGGCCATGCTAAACCGCGAGATTACCGTCCTCCTGGGATTGGCCGCTGTGTAGTTGACGTACACGTACCCACTTGCCGGAAACTCAGGATCGAGGGCCAAGCCCAGCAGCCCCTCCTCTCGACCTCGATCATTCACTCGATCCTCGATGTTCAGCACATCCGTCGCCGACCAAGATCCACTCAGAGATGACACCAACAGGATCCGCCCTGATTGCTCTACTATGTATCCTGTCTCAGCGCTGTCTTCGGGAAACACCAGGGCAACCGGCTGGTCGAATGTCATACCGCCCAGAGCTTCTATTAGCAGGATTGCCGGTATTGCCTCTTCGGAGAATTCCGAGTCGCCAAAGTTACCTGAGCAGGCTGCCACAGACCAGATCGCGAACAGCAGAGCGATAGTCTTCATAGATCAATTCTAGCCGAGCCTGTGATGCTGTCACAGGCTCACGCATACCATCAGGGTTGCAAAGTGTACACCTAATGGTAGGATGTACCTGAGCCTATGCTGGGAGTGCAACATGGTAATCACGGAAGCAGCTCCGAAGCGCGTCACTATGGAGACGGCCGAGCAGGCATTTCCTGTATATCAGCCGGACGTAAACGTACAGCCCAAGCGACCTGCCGAGCTGACCTGGCGAACCCTTTCTTACATCTTCAAGCAGAAGTTTCTGAAACGGCGCGAGCGCTTTCCGCTAGTGACCATGCTGGAGCCTCTGGAAGCATGCAATCTCGCCTGTGAGGGGTGTGGTCGTATTCGCGAGTACAAGCCGGTGATAAGGGAAACCCTCACCTTGGAGCAGTGCCTGAAGGCCGTGGACGACTCCGGCGCCCCGATAGTGTCCATAGCTGGTGGCGAACCTACTATCTACAAGCAGCTCCCAGACCTCATCAATGAGCTCGTTAGACGCAGGATATTCGTGTATTGCTGTACGAACGCTCTGCTGCTGGAGCGCATGATGAAGAGGGTGCCACCCTCCAAGTACCTCAGCTGGGTGATTCACCTGGACGGTATGGAAACGCAGCACGACATATCCGTCGGGCGCAAGGGTGTGTGGAAGACCGCAATGACCGCTTCCAAGAAGGCGCTCGAAGCCGGATACCGCGTGTGCTCCAACACTACCCTATTTCGAGGCTCGAACCCCGAGGACCTCCACGAGCTGTTCACGCTCGTCACAGACATGGGATTCGAAGGCGTGATGGTTACCGCGGGCTACGACTACGTCGATGGTCCCACTCAGGAGATGTTCCTTTCCCGCGAGGAGTCTATCAGCGTATTCAAGGATGTGCTCACCGACGATGCGCTGGACCGCATTCGCTTCTACAACAACCCCCTCTACCTGAGCTTCCTCAGAGGAGACCGGCAGTACCAGTGCACAGCGTGGTCCAATCCTACGTACACAGTTCAGGGCTGGCGGGAGCCGTGCTACCCACTCGCAGACAGACACACGGACAATGTCGACGATCTGTTCAGCTCCTCTCTCTGGGAAAACTATGGCGTGGGAGTGAACAGCAAGTGCGCCAACTGCATGATGCACTGCGGGTTCGAGTCGGCAACTATATACGATGCTTTCAGGAGTCCTAGTGGAGCGGCGTCGTTGGCAAAAGCCGTGGTAAGCAATCGTGGCGGCCTCGGCGCCAGCTAGGACAAGTGGGCGAGCCCAGAGAGTGCAGCGATGGGACCCGTACAGCCCTTCTGGTAGCAATGCCGGAGGAGGCTTTGGGGATACTGCGTGTCGGCTGCTGGCGGAGAGTCCCTGTGTCCACTTCCCTCGCGATCTATGAGGGGAGTATTGGCGGAGCTAACGCAGTTCTCGCGATAAGTGGTGTCGGTCGAGCCAGCGCGGAGGCCACCTCTCGCGAAGTCCTCCAGAGATTCAATCCAATCTCGATTCTCTCCCTTGGCTTTGCTGGAGGGTTAGCGCATGGACAGCGGGCCGGAGACCTGGTAGTCGCGCGGACCTTGATTCCAATGTGCAGTCTGCCTAACGGTGATCATGAACCATGCGACTTCGAACCGCTGACCTCTCACCCAGCGTTGTCTGAAAAGGCTGAGCAAGTTCTAGTCGGACTTGGCCTTCGTCATGAGTCCGGAGCCTGTGTTACTGGCTCTAGTGTCGTGCCGCAACCTGAAGCGAAAGAGAGACTCAGTGTGGACACTGGCGCGCTGGCCGTGGATATGGAGAGCTACTGGACCGGCATGGCCTGCCGTGAATTCAGAGTCCCTTTTTTGGCCGTCCGATCGATAGTGGATGAAGTCGAGCGTACCTTGCCCGACTACGCAGTTCGAGTCGCGCTGGCCCCTGGGCCTCAATCCATGTGGAAACACGTGCTTCCAGCGCTATCGCGGCCTTGGAAAGTACCTGGCCTGATTCAAGTCGCTTTCGCCGCCAAGACGGCTCGAAAGTCGCTCACAGATTTCGCGGTCGGGTTCATTGGCGCGCAGGGAGCAGCCCGTCTCTCCGCAAATTAGCCGAGTTCCATAGGATAAGGCCACGTAAAGCCTCGCGCTGGGCTCGCAGGACGCATTCAGACTTGGAGCTGAATCAACAGTTGGCAGGAAAAGCAGCAGCAACCCAGAGAATCCGTGTGCCGCGTGCTCTCAGAGACACCGTCGCAGAGACGGTACGCCGGTCCCAGGAATACTTTATTTCCAGCCAGGCTCCGGAAGGGTACTGGTGGGGCGAGCTAGAGTCCAACGCCACTATGGAGGCCGAGTACCTGTTGCTCACTCACTTCCTTGGCATCGGCGACAGCGATACATGGCGAAAGCTGGCAAACCACCTGCTCAACGTACAACGGGAAGACGGAACATGGGGACAGTATTACGGTGCGCCGGGAGATCTGAGCACCTCCGTAGAGTGCTACTTCGCCCTGAAGCTGGCCGGTGTTTCGTCTGACGACCCACGGCTTGTGAAAGCCCGGGAGTTCATACTGTCCAAGGGCGGAGTGCCGAGAACGCGGGTCTTTACCAAGATATGGCTGGCCCTCTTTGGCCAGTGGAGCTGGAAGTCTGTGCCCACGCTTCCTCCTGAGATGGTGCTGCTTCCCTCATGGTTCCCAATGAACCTCTACGACTTCTCAAGCTGGGCGCGCGGAACCATGCTGCCTCTCAGCATCGTGTTTGCGCACAAGCCCGTATGCCCTATTCCTGACGGGGCAGCCATCCCTGAGCTCACCCCGAACGGTCAGATCCAGCCGTCAGGGTCGCCGGGTCTGCGGCACATGATGGGAATAGCGGGAGCTTTTCATCTAGCTGATCATGCCTTGAGATGGTACAACGCTCTCCCCTGGCATCCGATGCGGCGACTCGCAATCAGAAGGGCCATCAAGTGGATCATCGAACGCCAGGAAGACGACGGCTCTTGGGGCGGCATCCAGCCGCCGTGGGTCTATTCGCTCATAGCCCTCAGGGTACTCGGCTATGACGTTGACCACCCGATCATGCGGAAGGGAGTCGAGGGATTCAAGGGATTCACCATCGAAGAGAACGACTCCCTGCGAGTTCAGGCTTGCGTATCTCCTGCCTGGGATACCTGCCTCGCGATGATAGCGCTTGAGGACTCTGGCATGCCGCCCGATAGCCCCGTGCTGAGGCGCGCGGGCGAGTGGCTGATCGAAGCTCAGGTTACCACTGGAGGCGACTGGCAGGTGAAGGCCAAAGACACTACTCCTGGGGGATGGGCATTCGAGTTCGCTAACAGCACCTACCCTGATATCGACGACACCGCTGAAGTTCTCATCGCTCTCAATCGGGCCAGGACCGGAGATATTCGGAAGCAGAACGAGGCGGTTCAGCGAGGCGCTGAATGGATGCTCGGAGTGCAGAGCAGAAACGGTGGATGGGCAGCCTTTGACAAGGACAACACTCTGAGGGCCGTAGCGGAGATTCCATTCGCCGACTTCGGAGAGATGATAGATCCACCCAGCGCGGACGTAACGGCGCACGTCGTCGAAGCGCTGGCCCGACTTGGCTATACGAAAGACTCGGAATCCGTGCGGCGGGCAGTGAGGTATCTGCTCAGCGAACAGGAGTCCGATGGCTCTTGGTTTGGACGCTGGGGTGTCAACTACATCTATGGTACCGGCGCCGTTCTGCCTGCCCTCGAGTCTATCGGTGAAAACATGGGCAGCGAGTCGGTTCGCAGCGCCGTTGCCTGGCTGTTGTCGCACCAGAACCGCGATGGCGGATGGGGAGAGACCTGCGCCAGCTATGCGGATCCCTCTCTGGCTGGGCGAGGACCCAGCACTGCCTCTCAGACGGCGTGGGCATTGCTCGCTCTTCTTGCGGCCGGGGAGTGGGAGCATCCAGCCGTACACCGGGGAATCAGATACCTCGCTGACACCCAGCAGGATGACGGCACCTGGGACGAGCCTTGGTTCACGGGAACAGGGTTTCCAGGCTATGGCGTAGGGGAGCGGCTCAAGGTAGGCAGTCAACGGGACAATGGCAACCTCCAGGGCACAGAACTCTCAGCCGGTTTCATGATCAAGTATCACCTCTACCGGAACTACTGGCCACTGATGGCGCTAGGCCGGTTCTTGAGATACATCGACCAGGGAGAGACGAGAAGCACTGCCAACTGACGTGCTTCGTCTTCATGCTCCTCGCTGGCCTCAATTCGGCGGCGAATGACCCCAAATTGGCTTGGTTGGTCTATTATATTTTGTATAAGATTTCATAAGATCGGATCGTTCTCCTGAATGACAGCAGTGATGTAATCATCGAAGGACGGACCAATGCTTGCAGAAGGACTCTACTCACTCACTGGGACTGCCCCTCACCCCATACGTACCAACTCTGTACCGTGTGTCACGCCGTCGCGTCGTAGAAGTCGCGACCTGACACTTCTAGGCCTGGAAGCGGTGGGCTTCGTAGAGGTGTCGCCTGGCAAACCCTGCAATGTCGATCATGTTCCTCTTGGGGACCAACTGCCGTCGTTGGCAAACTATAGGGCTTCATAGACGACCTTCAACGACCTGAGGACTAGTATGACCGAACTCGTACTGCACACTGCAATTGGCAACTATGGTCACACTACGCCGCTGAAAGACGACAGTATCGGCTCTCCTATGTTCGAGATGGAACACATCGAGATCTCTCCCGTGCCGATGATCTTCCGCAGGATGGTGCGCAGCCTTGAGTTCGACGTTGCCGAGATGGCCCTTGCGACATACCTTTGCTCACGAGCGCACGGTAAGCGCTTCACTGCTCTGCCGATCTTCCTCACACGGGACTTTTATCATGGCGGCCTCGTGTACAACGTGCGAAGCGGCATTGAGACACCCAAGGACCTGGAAGGCAAGAGGGTAGGGGTGCGCAGCTACACCTTCACTCCGGGGGTATGGACACGCGGGATTCTACAGTCTGAGCACGACGTTGACCTGAGCGCCGTGACCTGGGTTCTCTCCGGCGACGAGCACGTGGCGGAGTACGTGGCGCCGTCCAACGTGGTCTCTTCTCCTAACGGAGACCTCAGCGAAATGCTCATGTCAGGCGAAATAGATGCCGCGATTGGAGCGCCGATTGACTCTTCGGACATTCGCCCACTCTTCTCAGATGCCCGGCAGCTCGACGCCGACTGGCATCAGAAGACCGGAATCTATCCCATAAGCCATCTGCTAGTGGTCAAGGACGAACTGCTGGACTCAATTGGCGAACTCGGCTCCGAGCTGGTCAGCGTGTTCGGCGCCGCCAAGGACGACTACCTGCGGCGTCTCAGGTCCGGGGATACCTCGGCTCCTGGCACCGAACAGCTTCTGAGGATGACGGAGATAGTGGGAGACAACGCCCTCTCCTACGACTACGAGAGCGCTCGAAACACCCTGGAGACCTTCGTTGGCTTCAACGTCGAACAGGGAGTCATCCCGGAGGCCGTCGATCCCACCGAGCTGTTCCCATCCGAAACTCTCGGGTAACAAGAGGCCGTGGCCGAGACTTCGCCCTACTTGCTCTCTTTCATAAAGTCGGCCAGCCTTTCGCCTATCATTATGGTTGTGGCGTTGGTGTTCGCGCGAATGCAGTCGGGCATGACCGAAGCGTCCGCGACGCGCAGGCCCTCGACGCCTCTCACGTTCAGGTACTGGTCCACCACGGCCATTGGATCGGAGTCCGGCCCCATCTTGCATGTGCCGGAGATGTGGTGAGACGTGCCCGAGTTGTGTCGCAGCCAGTCGTCAAGCGCTTCGTCGCTGGCCAACTCCTCGTCAGTGGGCATAACCCTTTCGATGAGGATGTCTCTGAAGGCGGAATGGTCCCCTATGCGTACTCCGAGCCGGATGGCCTCGCGCATCCGGCGCAGGTCCTCCTCTTCCTGATAGTAGTTGTAATTGAGGAATGGCTGCTGGTGAGGATCCGTGGACTGGAGCGTCAGCTCTCCCTGCCCTAGGGCGAGTTGGAGACTCGCGCCCATGCCGATGTAGTTCATGTCGTCGTCGATCTGGATGTGCGCCGGTCGGTGCTCGCTGGTCATAAGCATCGCGCTGAGCTGCATGTCGTTTCGCAGCGGCGACCCCTCTACTGTGTACCTTAGCCCCACCTGTATCACCGGCGCCTGCAAGTCCGGCCTTTCGCCAGCAGCTCGATAGATGACTGCGGCAGACGGGTGGTCGCGAAGGTTCTTGCCCACACCTGGAGAGTCGTGCACCACAGGGATGCCAAAGCTCCGCAGATGCTCGGAGGGGCCGATGCCGGACAGCATCAGCAGCTGTGGTGACGCGATCGCGCCGCTGCTGACCACGATCTGCTCGCCTTCGACGGTGAACACTTCTCCGCCGCTCTCGGCCTCGATGCCGACGGCGCGCCTGCCGTCGAACACGACGTGTCTGGCTGTGACATTAGCCCGGACAGTCAGGTTCAGACGATGTCGCGCCAGGTCCAGGTAGTTGAGCGCCATGCTCATGCGAACACCGTTGATGGTGTTGCGAGCGCGTGGAGAGACGCCTGTGGACTCTGGATGGTTCTGGTCCTCGCTGATGGGGTATCCCTCGGCAACACACGCCTGCTCAAATGCCAGCGCGTACGGCAGCCATTCACTCCGTGGGTATCGGCGCACCGGCACTGGTCCATCTGAGCCGTGGAAGTCGTCGCCTCCGAAGTCGAGGTCCGTCTCCAGCTTGTTAAAGTACGGGAGGCACTGGACGAAGCTCCACTCGTCGTTGCCCCACTCGGCCCAGCGATCGTAGTCCTCCGGGATGCCTCGGAAGAGCACCTGTCCGTTGACCGCGCTGGAGCCGCCCGTGGCCCTTCCACGCGGGATTTGCAGCTCGGTCTGCTGCAGCGTTATCTGCCCAGTGTAGCCCCAGTTGTGAGGGCCGTAGGCCGACAGCCACACGTTATTGCCCAGCTTGAGATCGTCCGGAAGCGTATCGAAGTCTGGGTAGTCTGGTCCCGCTTCCAGCAGCAGAACTGACCGCTCCGGGTCCTCCGACAGCCGCGTAGCTATCGCGCATCCGGCCGAGCCTGCTCCCACTACAATCACGTCGTATTTCATCGACCCACCTCACAGTCTGTGTGCAATTCAAACGGCAACAGCCACCTTCGGGAGATGATACTGGATTGAAAGAGTACGTGCACCGCTCCTTTCCGTCAGAGAAGATTGCATAAGTGCGATTTTCTTTCCGTCGCTTGCATGAAAGCTCGGGACAGTCCCAAATTGGCAGGCCGGGATGTCTCTCTCAGGGTGAGTGAGAAGCCCAATCGATAGGGGAGGGTATCTCACGAGTTAGTGCGGGTTGGAGCGGGTGATGGGATTCGAACCCACGACATTCTGCTTGGGAAGCAGACACTCTACCCCTGAGTTACACCCGCTCGCCAGGGCAGTGTAGGATTGTAGGGAATTCTACCAGAACTGACGATTTCGTCAAACGTCTAAAGGAGACGCCGGAATGGCCCTGACACCCGCGATACTCGAAATTGGGACTGGAATAGACCTTCACGGACAGGACTACACTCGCGCGGCCCGCAGGGCGGTGTGGGACGCAGTCCACCACAGCAGCCTCATGTTCCTGGGCCTGCTCGGACCGGACACGTCGAAGAACATGATCGTCGACGTCACTGTCGCTATCCCCAATCCTGACGCTGTCGACGCCGAGGAGGTTCTGGCTGTGCTGCCTCACGGCAAGGGCCAGCTTACGACAGTCCAGGGCGGTATGGAGATCGAGCCCAGAGAAGGCTCCGGCGACAAGACCGTAGTGGCAACAGCCGCCGTAGTAGTCCGAGTGGACGTCTAAGCCGGGCGAGGGATGGGTCTCACTCCTCTACCAGCAGGGTAGGTCCATCCGGCGGCGATCGCACCCCCTTCAGCCCCGGCAGCTCATCCAGCGGGATTACGATCCCGGTGGACTCATACGTCTCGATCAGCCGCCGCATGTCGGACGGCACTGGACGCGACTTCCCGGTGTCGCTGTCGAAGTCAACATGGATGACCTCTGCCTTCAGAATCAGCGTGCCAGATATGGAATCGCGGACCTCGGTCCGCGTGGTGATGCTGGAGTTGCCTATGCGCTCGACCCGCCAGTACACGTCGATGATGTCGTCAGCGCGTGCCGGGGCGATGTACTCCAGCGTCGCCTTGACTGTTGCCGTATCGAAGTGCCGCCGACCCTCCGGGTCGTACAGCGCTATGCCCAGGTTGCGAAAGTAAGCAGCCAACGCGATCTCGAGGTACGTGAAGTACGCACCGTTGAACACAATGCCCTGAGCGTCGCACTCAGCCCACCGGACCCGAATCCGACACCGAAACCTGAAGTCCTCTCTAGTCATGGACACTGTGCGCAATCGAGAAATCTAGCGTTTCCACCTAAATTCTGCCCTTCATGAGAGTCTTGGTAATCGCAGTTCAGACAAGTCATTTCTTGACACGCCTTTCAGCCCAAAGATATACTCCGATTCGCGGACTCGCAACTGACAGCATATCCAAACTGATGGAACTGATCGTAGCGAGGAACACGCAGGTCGAGATCGTCGTTAAGTATGATCTCCAGTCTGCCGAACTCCGGCAAACTAGCTGCACCCCCGGGGCCATTAGCTCAGACGGTTAGAGCGCAGTCCTGATAAGACTGAGGTCCGTGGTTCGAGTCCACGATGGCCCACCACCGTGTCCAATACTGCGAACACCCCCGTTCAGGGCGACTTCTGCGGCGTCCGCTCCCCTTATGGGACTATCCTCTGGCGTGGGGATGAAGTCGGCGCTGGGGCGCAAGAAACAGTTGCGTCGCCGTCAGAAGATGCTGGACGGTGCGAGTGAAGCACACCTGATAGCTATAGCCTGCGGGGAACCGCCTGACGGTCGTGCCAGATGGACATAGAGACAGCTGTATTGGCTAGACAGTGTCTGGATAGTGTCTGGCCTCTGGGCTACTCAGGCTGGCCAGAGGCTAGCTGAGAGCCATCTGTCTCGCTTCCTCACGCGGGTCCGATCAACCACACCTGTGGGCGACCACTCTCAGGGTCTGTCCGCACCTCAGTCTCCACTCCGAACACGCGCCTGAGGTTGTCAGATGTCAGCACTGTGGCCGGCGCTCCCTCTGCTGCTATGGCCCCGTCGGACAACAGTATCAGGCGGTCGCAGTACCTGCCCGCAAGTGAAACATCGTGAAGGGCGGCAGCGACCGCAACGTTGCGCTCGACGACCTCGGACCGAAGTGTCTCCATCATCGACAGGCGATGCTTCAGATCGAGGCTCGCTGATGGCTCGTCCAGCAGGATGATGCGTGCCTGTTGTGCCAGCGCACGCGCGAGAATCACCCGCTGTCTCTCGCCACCTGAGATCCGGTCGAGCTGGCGATTTTCGAACTGACCGGTCTCGGTTCGCGCCATGGCCTCCCTGGCGATCTGAACGTCCTTGCGCCCTTCCAGCTCGAAGCGGCCAAGATGTGTGTACCGTCCCATGAGCACGGTCTGCAGGGCGGTAAATGGATGGGCAGCGTCATGCTGAGGCATGTATGCGATCTGACGGGCACGCTCCCGAGGCTTGATACGCCCAATAGGCGTATCGTCTAGTGTGACCGACCCGGCGTAGGGTTGAATGAGACCTGCCAGCACGCGCAGCAGAGTGCTCTTTCCGGCGCCGTTTGGACCAATAAGGCCGGAGACTTCCCCTGGCCTGGCCTCGAACGAGACCGAGGACAGTACTGGCGCGCCTCCGAGTTTCACGGATACATCCGAGGCGACGAGCGAGGAGGGCCCGGCGCTTGCGGACAGTGGCGAGAAGCCGCAGGCGCGACTGCTGCTGTTGGCTGACTGTAGCATCGAGGGCATTCTCACTATATCGAGGTCGGTATGGCGCAGGCTACCAAATCAATAGTCAACCGGGAATGCCAAGATAGTGAGGTCGCTGAACTCAGCGGCCTCTGACGCCAATGAAGAGAGCGTGTACGCTTCGATCCTTTCTTGGGGTAGAGACAGTTGCTGCATGGCATACAAGGGTGTATCGGGCGCGATGTCCTCTTCAATCAACAGAGAGGCGATCGCCGCGGGCATGAGGTCGAATGGACGGGGCAAGACTATAACGTTACGACGCCGGTCCTTCAGCATCAGGACGAGTTCGCGCAGCCCCTCTTCGTGACCGTCGCGGGCATGAAGGGTGACGAACACTGAGGTCTCCATGGTCAGTCCGAGCCGAGCGCACGCCACCTGCACCGAGCTTATGCCGGGAATGAGGACCACGTCGGCGCGCCGACGCACGCGGTCCAACAACTCCTTGGCAGAGAAGTTCAGGTCGCCCCAAGCGCACACGACGCAAAGTTTGCCTGCCTCGGCATGGGCCGCCAACCGCGCAAGCACGTCCTCCTGGTCACGGTAGCGCATCGGCAATGGTTCGCCTTGAATCCATTGGCGGACGGGACCGAGCACGGTCTCGAATCCGGCTACGTAGTCGGCATCTCGCAACGCGCTCTGTGCCTTGAGTGTCAGCAGGTCTGGGTCCCCTGGTCCGACGCCCACGATCGTTATTGTTGCCACGGTTCGGTCTCCTCCACCGGGAACACTCCTCCATTCACGATACGTCGGACGTAGACATTCCTGATCCCGGGGAGCCGCCTGGGTATCTGCAAGGCCGCGTTCTCGGCGATCGGAGCATCGTCACCGAACAGCATTCCAATAACGGTGCCGCTGTGGGCGACGTTGACGCCGAGCGCACCCAACTCGTCGGCAAGGGCCAGAACCGCGTCCAACCGGGGCTTGAAGAGAACCTCCTGGTTGGCGGTCGCGCTGAGAGTGGCGCCAGCCGCCACGTCCTCGGCGCGGCCGTACTCGATTCCCCTGGCAATCAGCGCAAAAGCCTCCTCGAACCTGGGTTGCAATCTGCGGAGAGTGTTCCGCCGGTCGACGCTGTTGAATTTGAGCGTATCTACATTGCCGCCGAAGTCCAGCACCGCGACGCGCATTCGAGGGGGCGGACCGAGTGTTTCCGCCGCTGTGCCGTGCTTGTGATCGAACATCGAAATTCCCGGCAGCATCAGGCCGTCGCTTGGCTCTATGCTCAGGGCCAGCCGGCCAATCTCTTCAGGTGGCGTTTCGTCCCCGCGGCCGAGCGCGGCGGCGGTGGCAGCTATCGCCGCGGAGACGTCAGCGGTACTGCTCGCCATTCCCTTGCCGCGAGGCAGTGGACTGGATACGTGGAGCAAA
>JAAXHZ010000065.1 GCA_012270625.1 Dehalococcoidia bacterium
GCGGCGGCGACATGTTCGCCGAGTACAACGTGACGATCCCCGTCGGCGACGACCAGAACACGGAGCTGGTCTTCCCCGTGAGCCTGGTGGAGCGTCCCAACGACTTCGACTCTTTGATGGACCACGTCGCCGACGCCATCGAGCGTGGAGAAAACCCACTCTACGCGCTGGACGACAACGGCATCACAGACCCTGACGAGCGAGCCACGCTCGAGGCTACAATCGCCACGCTCCAGTCGCTGCACAACGACGGGAGCGATCACATCTGGGCGTACTACACTCGCAACCTGGTCCGACCGGTCGCGCTGGCTCGCGGCAAGGTGGACGTCATCATTGGCAACCCGCCCTGGCTGAACTACAACCAGACCGCTAACACGCTGCGAAGCGAGTTGCGTCGGCAGAGCAGCGACGTGTACGGCATCTGGGCAGGCGGACGGTACGCGACACACCAGGACGTCGCCGGGCTGTTCTTCACCCGCAGCGTGCATCTATATCTGAAGCCGGGCGGCGTGATCGGCATGGTCATGCCGCACAGCGCGCTGCAGGCCGGCCAGTACTCGAAGTGGCGCTCCGGCCGGTGGCGTCCGTCGCGGCAGGCCGGAACGCTCGCGGTTGACTTTGACTTCAAGACGGCGTGGGACCTCGAAGGACTCACTCCCAACACGTTCTTCCCTGTACCGGCGTCGGTCGTGTTCGCAACCTGGGTCGGCCCAGATCAGGACGCGAAGGGCCACCCGCTCAGGGGCAGTGTGGAACGCTGGCTAGGCCCCGCCGGGTCTCCCAATGTCACGCGCTCGCTCACGCAGATAACCGACACTTCGGTCATCAGCGACTCGGCATACGCTGGACACTCGCGACAGGGCGCGACGATCGTTCCTAGATGCTTGTTCTTCGTCGAAGAGGCGGAGAGCGCGGTCACCGTGCAAGCCGGGCAGACCGTCACAGTCAACCCACGTAGAGGCGGACAGGACAAGAACCCCTGGCGCAGCCTCGACCTCGCCAAGATAACAGGACAGGCAATCGAGACACGACACGTTTTCGACGTCCACCTCGGCGAGACGCTCGCTCCCTACGTAATGCTCGATCCTCTCAAGGCAGTTCTCCCGTTCAAGCGCTCGGACGCGGGGCTGCCCGTCGATGATACCGGCGCAGGCGGGATAGACCTCGGCGCGCTGGAGCGCCGAATGCGTACTCGGTGGCGCACGGTCAGCGAGCTGTGGGAGCGCAACAAGTCAAGCGCTAACAGGTTGGATCTGTCGGGACGCCTAGACTATCACCGAGAGCTGTCGTCGCAGCTCGAATGGCGTCAGGACTCCGGAGACCGGCCGGTCCGGGTGGTGTACAACACATCGGGCCGGGCAACAGCGGCTTTCGTTGAAGACTCAGAGTGCTTATCGGATAGCACCCTATACTGGGTCACCTGCAAGGATGTACAGGAAGCCCTCTACCTTCTCGCCATCATCAATAGCGATGCTATGTATAAGGCGGTAGATTCCCTAATGCCAAAGGGTCAGTTCGGTGCGCGTCACCTACACAAGCACCTTTGGAAACTCCCCATCCCGGAGTTCGACGATGGTGACCCGCTGCACGTGCGCATATCCGAGGCGGGCAGAACAGCAGAAGAGGGCGCGGCTCGCAGGCTGGAACAGCTGCGTCAGGAGCGCGACAGGGTCACCGTCGCCATCGCTCGCCGGGAGATCCGAAAGTGGCTGGCCGCGTCGGATGAGGGCAGAGCCGTCGAGAAGGCCGTGTCGGAGCTGCTGAGAGGGTAGCGGCAGTATCGTCCTTCGACCGACTGCCTCAGAACAGCCCGCTTACCGGCATACTCCATCCGCGCACGACATCGCCGCCTTTGATTACGTCGCCCTCGACCAGGTCGTCTATGTCGGTCTGGGAGCGGTGCACTCGCACTGAACACCGGCGCGGATTGACGACGATCACCATGCGGGCGCCCGCGTCCAGCCACTCGGAGACCTTTGCCTCCACGTCGGTGTATCTGTCGTTGGGAGAGATGACCTCGACGACAAGGTCTGGAGCGCCGGGCCAGTAGCCGTCTGTCTCGCCTACTTCGTCGAGCCGTTCGCGGCTTATGAACGAGGCGTCGGGAGCGCGAACGGTGTCCGGGTCGGATGCGAGTCGGAAGCCCGTCCTGGCATATACCACACCCAAGCCCTCAGCCTCCACGTAGTTTCCCATGTGGTACATGAGGCACCCGGCCATTCTCCCGTGTCTAAGTCCAGGCGGGGCCATCTGGACAAGCTCTCCTCGGACGAGCTCGTATCGGCAGCCGTCGTCAGGCATCTCGATGAGCTCTTCGGCGGTAATCAGCTTGGTCTCGGTGGTCATAGACGCCCTCCCGTCAGGAGGTGCTTGAAAACATGATACACCAGGTGGGGCGCTACGGTTCGTCTTTCAACAGGCTAGAGACGGGGTCATGACACATGGGTTGGGTTATACTTGCGCCATATTTGCAGAACTGGCGCAGACTGGAGAGAAGTATGACCACTCGAATAAGTCCCGAGCACGATACGCGCGAGCTGACCACTGACGACGTCCTGGACGGAGGGCCACCTCAGATTCTCACCCACGCTCCCGGTCCGACCGGGACGGTGCCCTTCACTGAGGACTTCCTGATAAACGGCGCGTCCGGCGACCACTTCGGTATGACTCAGAACGCCGGCATGGGTTGGAACCCTGTCGAGCTGCTGCGCAAGCAGTTCGTGATACTGTCCACCGCCGGAGGTCTTAGAGAGCCGGACGGCGCGCCTGTCGCGCTCGGACTGCACACAGGTCACTTCGAGCTTTCGACTATGGTGCGCGCGGCCGCGCTGGAGATGCGCGAGCAGAAGGCGATACCGTTCGCGCTGTTCTGCTCCGACCCGTGCGACGGGCGCACACAGGGCACGACCGGAATGCTGGACTCGCTGCCGTACAGGAACGACGCGGCACAGGTATTCAGAAGACAGGCGAGATCGCTCCCGACGTCGCGGGGTGTGCTCGGAGTCGCGTCGTGCGACAAGGGCCTGCCCGCGATGATGATGGCGTTGGCAGGACTGCGAGAAATGCCTGTGGTTGTGGTGCCGGGCGGAGTCACTCTGGCTCCCGAGCACGGCGAGGACACGGGCATGATCCAGTCGATTGGCGCGAGATTCGCGCAGGGCGAGGTCACGCTGGAGTATGCGCAGGACATGGGCTGCCGGGCGTGCGCGTCTCCGGGCGGCGGGTGCCAGTTCCTGGGCACCGCCGGCACGTCACAGGTGGTAGCCGAGGCGCTTGGGCTGGCGATCACGCATGGCGCGCTTTCGCCCTCCGGGACAGGCGCATGGCTGGACATCGCCCGGAGGTCCGCGCGGGCGCTGGTCATGTCTGAGAAGCGGGGAGTGACGTCGCAGGACATCCTGACCGACTCGGCGTTGGAGAACGCCATGGTGGTGCACGCGGCGTGCGGCGGTTCTACAAACCTGCTGCTGCACACTCCGGCAATCGCGCACGCGGCCGGTCGGAGGCGAATGGGCGTCGAGGACTGGAACCGGGTCAATAAAGAGACGCCACGCATAGTGGACGTTCTGCCCAACGGCCCTGTAGGGCATCCGACCTCGGTGCTGTACGCGTCGGGCGGTGTACCGGAGGTCATGCTTCACCTGCGGCGTATGGGTCTGCTGGACACGTCCGCGCTTACCGTGACCGGCCAGACTCTGGATGACAACCTGGACTGGTGGGAAGGGTCGGAGCGCAGAGAGCGGGTGCGCAGCTACGTGCGTGAGGTCACCGGGGTCGATCCCGACAACGTGATACTGGAGCCGGACAGGGCAAAGTCGCGCGGGCTGACGAGCACGGTCTGCTTCCCATCAGGCAATCTTGCTCCCGAGGGATCGGTCATCAAGAGCACGGCGATCGATCCGACCGTCGTGGACGACGATGGCGTGTACCGAAACACCGGCCCGGCAAGAGTCTTCCGCTCGGAGAGGGCAGCGATCGCGGCGATAAAGAGCCGCGACGAAGACGAGAGGATCAAGGCGGGCGACATCATGGTGTTGACCTGCGGCGGGCCGCTGGGGACCGGAATGGAGGAGGTCTATCAGATCACGGCTGCGCTGAAGCACCTGTCATACGGCAAGCACGTCGCGCTCATCACCGACGCGCGGTTCTCCGGGGTGTCAACAGGGGCGTGTATCGGCCACGTCGGGCCCGAGGCGTTGGCAGGCGGACCGATAGGAAAGGTGCGCGAGGGCGACGTGATAGAGATCGTGATCGACCGCAACGATCTGTCTGGCAGCATAAACCTCGTGGGTGACAATGGCGTAAGCCGGGGTCATGACTGGGGCGATGCCGAACTGAGCGGGCGTCCGGACCCGGATGACCTCGAGCCGCATCCGAGTCTTCCAGACGACTCCCGACTCTGGGCCGCGCTTCAGCACGCGTCGGGAGGCACGTGGGGAGGCTGTGTGTTCGACGTGGACGAGATTATCGAAACGCTGGAGGCAGGAAGACGGGCAAGGTCACGCGAGAATGGGTCCGTGTGAGAGCGATAAATCCCCAAGAAATGCCGCGCTCTGCTAGAGCCGGAGCAGAATCAACATCCCGATCACGGCAGCGATAAGTCCAGCGGCAGCAAGGTTGAAAAGCCACGGCAGGCGTAACGGACGACGCGCTCGCTTATGGCCCCAGACCTGTCCTATAGCGCTCTGGCGAACCCTGAGTACGGTCGTCGCTGCACGGTGGATATATGCCGTGTTCTGCATCCCTGCACTCCCCCAGTGCGGTCGCACTGTGTCAGCGGCTCAACTCGCCTTAACCGGAACGATTAGCTCCAAGTAATCAGGACAATCAGATCGCACTAATCACCTGAGTATTCAGACCCTAATCTTAGAGTTTAGAGTACCCTAACCTCAGTACCCCGTCAATACGCACTCTGCGCTTGAGCCTGTATCAATCTCAGGGAGAGGGCTGGAGCCTGCCCCGTACCCCGATACGGGGGTGAGGGTGAAGCTCTCGACGACTAAACGGTCGCCAGCTAGTCAAAGATGGGTCTGACTTCATCAAGATAATGGCGTCAGGCGGAGGTGCCGCCATCACCGACAACCGAAAAACTCCTACGGCGTCGGCGGTCTGCGCGCAATAGTGGAAGACATCTCGGCTCTGCGGACGATGACCATGGTGATGCGGGAAGGCAGAGTCATTGTCCCCTACCGTTCCATAGAGGAGTGAGCCGATGGGAGGTCTGCAGTCCGCGTGAGCGACGCGCAACTAGTCTGCGCGTCGGCTCAGCGTGACTGGAGCAACTGGCTGGGGGCTATTGGGGCCGGGCTAGGAGGCGGTCTTCCACTCCAGCAGTCTGGCGACTTCCTCAGTGTGGACTTCCGGGTATGTCACATGCCCGCAGGCGAGGCAGGCGATGTAGAAGCCTTCGAAGTCGCGACGGATCTGGCGATCCCCGCTGCAGCGGACGCAGGACTTGAAAAGCACAGAGTGCTCCCTCAGAGCACTCTGTGCTGTAACTATTTCTCTCATTTGATCACGTACTCCTTTCGGGACTCTTGTATTTAGACTATCGCAGAACGGATAACCAAGTGTTAACAATTGATTAACACACTATTAACAACTCATTGGAAAATGTAATAGTTAGTATGCAGTCGTGTGAAACTCTCGCGACGCGCCGTCGATGCAGCCGGCGTGGGAGCCGGATGTCCGGCTTGAAAGTCGCGCTCAGCGCCTACGGCTTCGGGCTCTCCATGAAGACCGTGACGCCCATTTCGCGGTAGTGGTCGCGCAGCTTGTAGTCGTAGCTGCGGAAGCTGATACGGATGTCTGTGCCTTCGAGCTGCTTGAGGGCATGACGCACGCAGTCGTCAACGGTCTGAAGCGGATGGTGTGGATGCGCCTCGATGTCGTAGGTGAGGTCGGCCGGACCCCATGTAAGACACGTGATACCGGGCTTGGCAAGCTGGCGGACACTGGTGACGGCGCGAAGCGTCTCCATCTGTATGCAGAGGATGCCGTTGGCGTTCCACCACTCTGCGTATTCAAGCCGGTCCTCTCGTCCCTCGATGCCATATCGAGCCGCGCCTCCCCAGCTTCGCTTGGCCACCTGCGGATAGTAGAACCAGTTGATTGCCTCGTCCACTACGGCTTCGTCCTCTACAAGCGGCACCTCTATTCCGAGAGGCCCAAGATCGAGGATGTTGCCCACCAGGTATGCGTGGCGTGGGTGCTTGATTCGGAACTGGACTGGGATACCGACCTCCTTGGCGGTCTCACAGTACTGAACCAGCTTGTCCTCGTTGTACGGGGAGTGCTGGGCATCGGCGTTGATGAAGTCGTAGTCGTCCTTGCCGAGTATGTCTTCCATCCGGCTCTTGGTGGCGTCGATGGGTACTGAGACGCCGAGTACGATATCGCCTCTTACGATCTTTTCTTTCAGGGAGGTCATAAATGGGTCTCCTTATAGCGGTTGCAGTTTTTCAATTAACGCCTGTTCAAAGTCTGCCTGACGCACAGTTTCGGCGGCTTGGAGTTTCTCACTAGACTGCTCCAGTGTCAGAACTTCCCAGTGGCCCCGAACCAGGTGGTGTCCCCCCTCTAACTCCGGAACGAGCCAAATCACATCACCATCGCCTAGGTCATAGCTGGGATTCGGACTCGGACCACCGATGGCGTCGAAGAATGGACGATCCACGGCGACTGCCATCTTGGCAGCCCACCTTCGCAGGGTCGGCACCTTGACCTGTAGCTGAGGCATCAACCGTTTGGCGCTGGATGAACGCCAATCTGGGCGCCTTACCGTATCTGGAAACGGCGGGGATGTGTCATGATCGTGAGCCAGCCTGTCAAACTCTGACCGCATACCCCGCCCGGAGAAGTAAACAGCCTGTATCTCCAGTCCGTACCAGTCCAATCTTCCGTCCACGTTCTTTGCTACGACCAGATCGATCATACCTGCTGGTTTACCAGTGCTGGTTCCAATCATGAATGGCACTTCACGAGCTACTCTTGCATCTGAACCTGTAAAGCCAACTATGTCGGCGAGCCACCGAATCACAACGTGTTGCTCCTCAAATCTCAAGGGGCACATTATCACTGCTTGGCCTACCGGCTGACCCGTTCGCCCATCTTCTCTCATCTCGTAGCGTTGCATTGCGCAGACACCGCCAGCTTTTCGGCACGTTGGCTGACCGGATTGAAACGGGCAATGAGGTATCTCTGAGTCACGTCCAAGCGCAACCTCGGCTAGCTGCTGGCGTCGAGACGCCGAGATTTCTGTGAACGGTTCTCCGTACCATTCGTGTATGCCATATCTGGGGGTCACGAGGATGCTTGGAAGATCGGAGAAGGCGTGATCACCAACTCCGTCAGCGTATCATGATGGGTATTCTTCATACGTACTCTGACGGCATAGAAGTGATGCTTGGAGACCAGTGCGACGATTTCCGGAGAGTAGTCGTATGTCATTAGGAAGTTGGCATTCGTCCGGTCGAGCGCCGCGAACACGCGCTCATGATCCAAGTTGCTGTGAGAGTACAGGCGTGTTCCTGCCCTCTTGCCGCCAGCAGTGTACGGTGGATCGACGAACACCGCGATGTCTCCGCGTCCTTCGGCAAGGACGGTTTCAAGCAGCTGCACTCCGTCGGTCTCGCAGAAAGTGATCCGATCGACATAACTGCCTATCGCGTCAAGACGTTTGATGAGAGTGTCAGGATACCACCGAGACGCCACGCCCTTGCCCCCCTCTCCGTATTTGGACAGCGACGCCCCTGGAGCCAAGATCCCTCCCCGCCGCGTTCGGTTAAGTACCAGTGTCCGAAAGCCGTGTTCCATCACGTTCAGTGGGACGGTCCCAGCCAATTCGGCCACCGACTCTCGGGTTGGCTTGAAAGTACGAATTCTCTCCTTGATCTCCTGCTTATGACGCAAGGCCGCGTGCCAGAAAGCTGCCACATCTCGGTCGATCTCGGCCATAAGACATCGTGATACCAAGCCTTCCATTACGGCAGTCAATGAAACGATGCCTCCCCCAGCGAACGGCTCCAGTAACACAGATGGCACAGGCCGAGAGTTGCTGATGAGCCACGCCCGTATATGAGGAACAAGCCACGTCTTGCCACCAGGATAGCGCAGCAGGCTGCGCTGCGGTACTGAAGCGACGTTCACGGCTGGAATCGACGAGAATGGTATGTCGGCCATCGAGCGTGGCGCATCCGTTTCGCCCAACCGCGCCTGAGCGGTATGGTCACCCGTAGCTGTGCGCACCCGTCAGCCTTCCTCTTTGTTGATACTCTGCGGCATGAAGAACTCAAACCGGCTGCGGTCTTCGTAGCCTTCGATGGTTGCCGGGACGATACCCGGATTCTCCAGCGCCGCCCTTACGATGCTCTTGTTGAACTGGTGTATGCCGGACTCCTCGGACAGGAACTCTTCGACTGGCATCCAGCGACACTCGGCGATCTCTTCCTCCTGCATGGTGATCTCTGTGGAGAGGGCTGACAGCCGGCAGACGAAGTATATGTCGGACTTGTCGTACCTGTAGCCGTGCCAGTGACGGAAGCAGGCGAGAGACTCGAACTTGGCGTGTACGCCGGTCTCCTCGCGCACCTCTCGAACAGCGCCGTCCGCCAGGTGCTCGCCGGGGTGAAGGGCGCCCCCGGGCAGCTTGTAGCCCGGCCCGCGGCTGGGGCCCATTCGATAGCGTTCGACGACCACGAGGATCTCGTCTCGCTCGTTCAGGACTACCGCGCCAGCGCCTATGTAGTGCGTCGCGTAGGGTGGAATGTACGAACCCGGCACGAGCTGAAGGGTCATCAGGACGTATTCGGGCTCGGCGTGGTGGTACTCGAATCCGGCGTCGGCGGCTACTGGAACCAGCGCCGCGCTGCGGACCGGCAGCTCCAGCCAGACGACTTTGTACCCATCCGTCGTCCAGGAGCGAAGAGACTGTTCCAGCAGCCTCTCGAACTCTCGCGGGTCATCGGGCAGGGCCTCGACGTCGGTTACAACACCACCAAACTGATTGGGAGAGAACTTCAGGATCTCCATTGTCAGCCGTGCCTCACCACCATCTGTACCTCGTTGGACGGATTGCAGAGGGCTTCGAACGCCCCCTGTATCTCGTCCAGCGGAAGGAAGCTGGCCTCGGAGACCAGCGGCTCCATGGTGACCTTGCCCGATTTGATCAGGTCGAGCGCAATTCGCCAGTCATCGGGCTGGGAGCCGAACGACGTCTTGAGACTTATCTCGCGCGCCATCCAGTCCGGTGGCAGTACAGGGGTCTCATTCCAGACGATGGCAACCAGGACGACCTGCCCATTGCGCCGCACCATGTTCAGGGCCTGATCGAGCGTGCCCGGCGCGGCAGCGCACTCGAAAACGAGGTCGGGGCCTGTGCCCCCCGTAAGCTCGACGACGCGCTCGACGGCGTCCTCTTCGAGAGGGTTGATAACAGCGTCCGCCCCCAGCCTCCGAGCGGCTTCCGCCCTGGCAGGAGCGGGTTCAGACACGATGACTCTGCTCGCTCCGGCGGCGCGGGCCACCTGCATACACAGCAGCCCAATGGGTCCCGCGCCGAGAACCACGGCCGAGTCTCCCAGCCTGAGCTGGGACAATCTGACCGCATGGACAGCGACCGCGCTCGGCTCGCACATCGCTGCCTCTTCGTCGGTTACACCCCCGGGCACCGGGACAGGTTCCCACTCTTCGAGCAGGACCTTCTCAGCGTAGGCTCTCACACGTCCTGGCGCACTGGAGAAGCCCTCAAGCCGGTAGTTGAATCGCTCACCGCGGTTGGGACTCGTGGCGCGGACCTGCAGCGGCGGCTCGCCTCCGCCACCTACCACACGGTCTCCCACACTCCAGCGTGTGACTCCCTCGCCTACGCTGCTCACAACGCCTGAGTACTCGTGGCCCATCACGCTGCCGGGCGGAGCGATGTCGTATAAGAAGTGGTGTACGTCGGTACCACAGATGGCGCAGTAGCTGACGTCTATAACCACCTGGCCGGGCCCGGGCGTGGGGTCCGGCAGATCTTCGATGGCGAACTGCTGACCACCCTTGTAAACAGCGGCGCGCATGGCGAATACCTCCTAAAGTTGCTGGCGCTTAGGTTATCACGAGACTTCACGGAGTGTCAGGTTTATGGCCGAAGGTCATCTTGTGATTTCACTCATGGAGACGATACTGACGTCATTACAGTGCGTATCGGCCAGCCGGGGCCGGAGTATGGATAGCCTGTCATTCGTGCGCGGTTTCGAATAATCGCCATTTCTGTAGTCCACTTTTGAATGTGTCATGTATGCTTGGAGCCTCGCCAGGCGAGCTCGGCAAGAATGGGGAATAGCCATGGACGTATTCGAAATATCGGACCTGTTGTCCCAGCGTGCAGAGTCGGGACAGTTGTACCTCGAGTTCTTTGAGGCGCCGACGATGAGTCTGGGGGTATACGAGATCGCAGCGGGATCGGACGATCCACAGCAGCCGCACACCGAGGACGAGGTGTACTACGTAGTTGGAGGACGTGGGCAGGTTCGAATTGCCGACGAGGACAGCGAGGTTGGGCTTGGGAGCGTCATCTTTGTCGCAGCCCGCGCAGAGCACAGGTTTCACTCGATCACAGAAGACCTGAAGCTGCTGGTGGTGTTCGCGCCACCGAGAGGGTCAGGCGCGTGAGTGCGCGGGGTACATTGAATTCGTGCAGGCGTTCGGGCAGTATAATGTGCCACCGTATTCCAGTGGTTGAAGGAGCCTTTAATACGTGAACAAGATCGTTCAGACCTTTGCTGAAGCCGTTTCCGACATCCCTGATGGGGCGACTCTGATGATCGACGGTTTCGCCGGGCCGGGCGGGACCCCGCAGAACCTGATCCGCGCGCTTCGTGAACACGGCGCGCGCGAGCTTACTGTGATTTCGAACACGGCCGGACTTGCTTCGGTGATAGGGTTTGGGACGATTCCGGGAGACACTCCCACTGACATCGGCGTACTGGTGGAGAATGAGCAGATCAGGAAGGTGATCGCATCGTTTCCGGTGTCGCCTTCTCCGTCGAGGCCAACCGCGTTCGAGAGGGCGTATCTCGAAGGAAAGGTTGATCTCGAAGTTGTACCCCAAGGTACGCTGGCCGAGCGGATCAGAGCCGGTGGGGCCGGCATTCCGGCGTTCTACACCCCGACCGGCGTGGGGACGCTGATGGCCGAGGGTCGTGAAGTGCGTGAGTTCGACGGACGGGAGTATCTCCTGGAGACGGCCCTCAAAGCGGACTTTGCCCTGCTCCGTGCCCACAGATCGGATACACTCGGCAATACGCAGTATCGAGGCACATCCAGGAATTTCAATGGCGTCATGGCGACTTCGGCAGACGTGGTCGTAATGGAGGTAGATGAGATCGTGGAGCCGGGTGAGATCGACGCGGGCGCTGTCCATACGCCGGGTTTGTATGTGGACCGAATCGTCAGAATCTGAGAAGCTACATTTGAATCGCCGCCTGAGGGACAGTGTAATGCAGAAAGAGAGATTCGACCGGGAGATAGTGGCCATGCGCGTCGCGCGTGAGCTGCAGAACGGCAACGTTGTGAACCTCGGAATCGGAATACCTACGCTGTGCTCACAGTTCATACCTGAGGGGCGGAGCGTGGTGTACCACAGTGAGAGCGGCGTGCTGGGCTACGGGCCAATGGCCGAACCTGGCGAGGAGGACATAGACCTCATCAACGCTGGTGGGCAGTTCCTCGCGCCCAACCCGGGAATGTCATTCTTCAACTCCGTCGAGGGATTCGCGATGATCCGGGGCGGCCACATAGATGTCACGGTGCTCGGCGCCCTGCAAGTATCAGAGCGTGGCGATCTCGCCAACTGGATGCTGCCCGATCGCGGCATCGGCAATGTCGGGGGAGCCATGGATCTCGCCGCCGGAGCCAAGCGTGTCATCGTGGCGATGGAGCATACCGACCGCAATGGCAATCCCAAGATCGTGCGCGAGTGCGACTTTCCGCTGACCGCGCCGGAGTGCGTGAGTCTGATCGTGACCGACGTGGCGGTCATCGAGGTCGCGCCGGACGGTCTGCTGTTGACCGAGGTCGCGCCGGGCTGGACGGCGGACGATGTACAGGAGATCACCGAGCCGACGCTTGCGGTGTCGCCGGACCTGGGGGATTTCTGGCTGTGACTGCCCTACTCTACTCGCAGCGGTCGATCAAGTGAGATTCCAGCGCGGACGGCTGGCGGCTTCGGCCCTAAGCCTGCCGGGGAGCCAGTCCCGGACCTCCTCTGATATGTAGAAGACGGGTCGGATCAGGTCTGACTCGGATTCGATCATGCCCGTCTGGACGGCTGTCCTGGCGACCGGTGTGTTGGGCAGCACCCTGGACCCGAGGCGGAGTACCGCGAATGCGGGATCGACCTGCCTCAGCAGGCTGAGCTTCTGATCAACAGTGTCCCGGCTCTCGCCTGGCTCGCCGAAGCTGATGTTGAGTGCAAACGGCAAGTCTGCCTCCTGGCATAGGTGACCCATGACGCCAAGCCCGTCCAGTCTGCTTCCCAGATCTCCTGCGCCCCCGCCGGACTCTGCCAGAAGCGCGAGCGAGCAGCCGGACTTCTTCATCAGTCGCACAAGCTCATCGTCGCCGTGGCTTGGACGGACGTAGCTGTTCCACCTTATCTTGAGGCCCGATTCGATTATGGCGCGACAAAGCGTCTTGGCATGGTCAACGGGAATGTTGAATCCCGAGTCTATGAAGAAGATCTTGTTGATCCCGAACTCCGTGTTCAGGTTCCTGATCTCATCGACCACTTCATCAGGATCGCGAATGCGCCAGTCGCTGCCGTCGAATCCGCCGTCTGATGTCGGATAGTATGCCTGCGCCAGCTTGGTGATCACGCCCACGCCGAAGCCGGAACCGTTGTACTTTCGCATATCCAGCAGGTCGAGCCTGGGCGCTCTGTGGAAGTCAGAGGTGAAGCTGCCCCGGCTGACGACCACCTGCCCATCCCGCCGGTGCACGACTCCGGGGATGTCAGTGTAGTCGCCGCCTGACTCCAGTCTGTCCACTAGAGTCGAGAAAGCTTCGGCGGCATCTCCAGTTATGCCGAGGTCTGCGCCGACGTACTCGAGACACTCGGCGGGCAGGATACTGAACGCGGGGCCTCCGCACAGGATGGTCGCGCTGCTGCATTCGCGTATGCGATCGACAATGTCCTTCACAGGGGGCAGATTCCACACTGGGTTGAAGTAGCTCTGGTTGTCGAGGTTTCGGATCGAGAGGCCGACCAGATCGGGCTGGAAGTCCTTGACAGCTTCCTCGACATCTGACGGGCCGTCGTCTGAGAACATGAGGTCGAGCACGCGCATCCGGTGGCGGTGTTCGTCCACGGCCGCGGCGATGTACGCTAGGCCGATCGGCACGGGACGAACTACCATGCGGTCCATGAAGCGGTCGGTCTGGTTGGTGGCTACTAGGAGGATTCTCATGTCTGTCGCTCCGGTGGTGCAGGCTCTAGTATGAGAATAGCACAGAGGATACAGGCTCTCTTTCGTATGGACTCAGTTTGACCTGCTGTGGGCAATGGTGTACAACCACGATACGCACAGGTACATCACAGCTTCCGGTTCAGGAATGAACTCACATGCCATCGTCAGACGTTGTTGGAAAAGTGCAGACGGTACTCGGGCCGATCGATCCGGACGACCTCGGGACCACGCTCACGCATGAACACCTGCTCATCGATCTCTCTGTGCTGTTCAGCACGCCTCCTGTGGAGGCGAGCGCGCGAGATCTGTTCTACGCGCCGCTGACTCCCGAAACGCTGGGATACATCCGCTTCCACCATGCTCCCCACTACGACAACTCGCGGCTGCTTGACGTCCAGACAGCAATCGATGAGGCGACGCTTTACAAGCAGTTTGGCGGGGTGTCGCTGGTCGATGCTACAAGCATCGGCATCGCCCGAGACCCGGTAGGGCTGGCGCGCATCTCCCGAGCGACCGGCGTGAACATCGTTATGGGCGCGGCGTTCTACGTGGACGTCGCCCAACCGGACTACGTCAGCGAGAGCAGCGAAGATGATCTGGCCCAGCAGATCATCCGCGACGTGACCGAGGGCGTGGACGGCACCGGCATCCGGTCAGGCATCATAGGAGAGGTAGGCTGCTCATGGCCGTTGACGCCGAATGAGCGAAAGGTGGTTAGGGCGGCCGCTGTCGCGCAGAGGGCGACGGGAGCGCCCATCCTGATTCATCCGGGCCGGGACGAGCAATCGCCGCTGCGCATCATCGAAGCGCTCGACGAGGCCGGGGCCGACCTAAGCCGCACTATCATCGGACACCTGGACCGGACGGTGTTCGAGCGCTCGACGCTGACCGCTATTGGAGAGGCGGGATGCTACTTCGAGTGGGACCTGTTCGGGAGCGAGGGAGCGCATTATCGTCTCAACCCGACGATTCAGCATCCCAACGACGGGACGAAGGTGTCGGACATCGCGTGGCTGGTCTCTGAGGGCTACGGCGAGAAGATCGTGATAGCGCACGACATCTGCTCGAAGCACAGGCTTCTCAAGTACGGCGGACACGGCTACTTCTACATCCTCGCGCAGATCGTCCCGATGATGCGCAGGAGAGGATTCAGCGAGGAGGCGATCCAGAACATACTCGTGCACAACCCGGCGTCGATCCTGACGTTCGTGGAGCCGAGGGGATAGGAGAGCACACATGACCAACTCGGAAACCGACACATCTGACCTAGAACTGGTAGATGTGTGCGCCGCGGAACGATTGAAGGCCATGATTGACGACCTGAGCGATGGCGAGGTGTACGCCGTCACGCGGTACGTGCTGTTCCTGCGCTCTGTGGATGATTCGTTTTCCCGGTCGCTGGACGAAGCTCCACTGGACGACGAGGAATATGCTGAAGACTACAGCGACGCCACGAAGAAATCAAAAGAGGACTTCAAGATTGGTAAGGCACTTACGCTGGATGAGGCCAAGCGTGAACTGGGACTGTGAAGCTGGATGTATCGCTGTCGCGCCGGGCGACACGTGATCTTAGAAGACTGGACAGATCGACGAGGGCAAGGATATTCGACTCAGTAGAACGGTATGCCGAGTCCCAGACAGGAAACGTCCGCAACCTGAGAGCAAGCGAATACGACTATAGGCTACGAGTCGGTGACTGGCGGGTGCTGTTCAACAAGAACGAGACCTCCCGAACTATGGAGGTCGGGCGCGTCCTGCATCGACGGGAAGCGTACCGGAGATAGACACGGATGTCCGGGGAGGATCCGGTGGCCACAGTAATTACGAGGGAACCTATACTCACTAGGGAAGAGATCGGCGACCTGATCGACAGTTTGCCTGAGACCGAGCTTCACTCAGTCAAGCGGTATCTTCAGTTCATGCACTACTTGGACGATCCCGAAACCCTGGGACGAGTCGAGGCGCAGGCGATCGCTGAAGGTCTCAAGCCGAGAGGGAAACCTAAGAAGAAGTCGGACATCGCTCATGTCACCTCGGACGATGCAAAAAAACTTCTTGAAGGCATCGAGGATTACAGGCTGATACCGGCGGGCTGGTTCATCCGTTTTTCTCATTCCAAGGATGATAATCCAGCCAAGTGCGCCGGAGCGACTACAGAAGGCCTCACTCACAAAGGAGAGAACAGATGACCACCACACACGACCAAGATTGGGAATACGGTCTGCGCGACGAGGGGCACGAAGGCGGAGGCGAGGGGCCGGTTGTACTTGGAGAAGGCGACTTCAGGTACGAGGTGTCAGGCACCAACTGGGGCAGTCTGCCCGAGGGCTGGGTGTACAAAGAGGGCACTGCCGTAGATGTCAACTCCAAGGACCAAGTGTATGTGTTCAATCGCGGCACCTGTCCGATGATAATCTTCGACACCGAGGGCAACATCATCGACACCTGGGGCGAGGGAGTCTTTGCCAATCCGCACGGGGTGACTATCGCCCCTGACGACACCGTCTTCTGCGTCGATAACGGCGACAGCACCGTCCGCAAGTTCACAGCCGACGGCAAGCTGCTTATGACTCTCGGTACTGCCCACGAGCCTGCGCCCAAGATGAGCGGCAAGCCGTTCAGCGTTCCGGCGCATGTCGCCATTGACCGGCGCACGGGCGAGTTCTACGTGGCGGACGGGTACTCGAACGCGAGGGTGCACAAGTACACGCCTGACGGCGACTACCTGTTCTCCTGGGGCGAGTCTGGGACCGGAGAAGGACAGTTCAATATCGTCCACAACATCACCACCGACAGCCAGGGCTGGGTGTACGTGGCAGACCGCGAGAACCACCGTATCCAGATATTCAGCCCTGAAGGCAAGTTTGAGACGCAGTGGGTAAACCTGTCGCGCGCTGCCGCGATCTGCATAGATGATCGCTCAGGCCAGGAATTGGTCTATATCGGCGAGTACTTTGCGGGCATCGCCACCAACGACATCGGCACCGACCTCGGCCCGCGCGTCACCATC
>JAAXHZ010000066.1 GCA_012270625.1 Dehalococcoidia bacterium
GGTTGCTTCGGTGCCTCATGAATTTTGGCCTCCCTGTCTGGTACTTCTGAGGAGCTTCATGTCCGCTTGGCGACCGCGTTCGGATTGAAGCGCGGCCATTTACTTGGACGCTTACTTCGGGGTTTGCCGGTAACCTGATAAATCAAGTGTGCGGGGTCAGGTCAAAAGCCACGACTGAGGGAGGTGTAGAAGTCGCTGCATTGCGCGTTGTCCGCTCTGCAGCTACGTCCTGAGCCTCAACACGATGTTCCCCGGCATAGTTGGGGGTGGAAGATTCCCATCTTTGCCACTTGGCGAACCCAATCCCCATCCGCCGTCGGGCGCAGTATATGAACAGATGGTTCGGGTGTCAATGAGGGACGGCTCCGCCGCTGCTTCCCCTGTTTGCCCCTCGTACATAGCCCAAAGTATAATCACCCTAGCTCTGCGTGACTTAGTTGTCAGCGCCGTTTTATAGAAAATCCCACCTCAGAGGTTGAACCCAAATGGACCTTACGCTCAACGAGATTCAGACTATGCTCCAGACTTCGGCACGCGAGTTCATGGAGGACCAGGTACCCAAGACCCGTGTGCTGGAGATAGACGACAGCGAGTCAGGATTCGATCCCAACCTCTGGGAGCAGATGTCGGAGCTGGGATGGCCCTCGCTGGCAATCCCGGAAGAGTACGGAGGACTGGGACAGGGATGGGTCGATCTCGGCGTCGTCTCCGAGGTCATGGGTTACTACGCCTGCCCAAGCCCGCTGCTATCGTCGGCAGTGTTGTCCGCTCAGGCAATCATCGCTGCCGGATCCGACGAGCAGAAGCAGTCGATGCTCCCCGGCATCGCTGCCGGTCAGCAGATATTCACCTTGGCATACACTGAGCCTGACTACTCGTGGTCTCCCAAGTCGGTGCAGCTTCAAGCTGAGCAGAGCGACGGTGGCTACGTCCTGAACGGCACCAAGCTGTTCATCCCCGACGCCAACGTAGCCGACCGCATATTGGTCGTGGCGCGCACCTCCGACGGCGGCTCGGCCGAGCAGGGCCTCAGCCTGCTCGCCGTGGACCGCACGGCGCCGGGCGTATCGGTCCGTGTTATGGACGGCTGGATCGGCCCCAAGGCCTGCGAGGTCAACTTCGAGAATGTCGAGGTTGATTCCTCCGATGTCCTTGGAGAACCCGGCGAAGCTTGGGACGCTATCGAAGCGGCGATGGACAGGGCGACGGCGGTACTGTGCGCATTCATGTCAGGCGGCGCCCAGGCCGTTTATGACATGACCCGAGAGTACAGTCAGACACGGATAGCGTTCGGCGTGCCCATCGGAACTTTCCAGCGTGTACAGGACCACGTGATCGATGCGCTGACCGACGCCGACTCGTCCAAGTGGACCGCGTTCGAGGCCCTCTGGCAGCTCGACGAAAACTTGCCCGAGGCCCAGGTTGGAGTATCGACCGCCAAGTCGGTTGCCAGCCTCGGCTTTCCCCGTGCCTGCGACGCCGCGCATCACGTCCACGCCGGCATCGGCGCGGACCTCGAGTACGGCCTGACCCAGTACACCAAGCGCGCGCGCACGCTCCAGCACTATCTCGGCGACCACGTGTATCACAAGGCACGTATGGCCCGCCTACTCGCAATGGCTGGATAGATCAAGAACCGTTCTCATGACGACCGAGCGTGAAACCAAGCTCCCAACTCGCCGCTTCAACGTGGACGAGTACTACAAGATGGCCGAAATCGGCATCTTGCCCTGGGGTGGCGGATATGAGCTGGTTGACGGCATCGTCTGTCTCCAGGGACACGGCACGCCGCGCCGCTTCACCGTGGATGAGTACTACAAGATGGCCGAGGCCGGCATATTAGATTGGGAAGAACGCGTCGAGTTGTTGAACGGAGAGATAGTAGAGATGTCTCCAATCGGTGACAAGCACGCGTTTACGGTTGATGAGTTGGTCAACCTCTTTGTACCACTCGTGGTCGGACGTGCCCGCATCAGGTGCCAGAATCCAGTACGCCTCAGTAGTGGAGACGAACCGGAGCCAGACGTTGCGCTCCTGAAACTGAGGGAGGACCGCTATACATCCGGTCATCCTGGCCCGGACGATGTCTTGCTGCTGATCGAAGTGGCAGACACATCGCTCGACCGAGATCGAGGCGTCAAGCTCTCAATGTACGCTGAGGCTGGAATACCAGAGACTTGGATCGCAAACGTTCCAGAGCGCTCTGTGGAAGCTCACACGGAGCCCGTCAACGGTATCTACACACAAAGCCGAGTGTACAGATCAGACGAAGCTGTCAGCCCTATTGCTTTCCCGGACGTGTCCCTGCTAGTAAGCGAGATACTGCCGGCCTGAATCTCTCCTCAGACACACATGACCGACCTTGATCTCTCCCATATCCAAGCTCTGACCTTCGACGTTGGCGGCACCGTGTTCGACTGGCGCGGCACCATCGAGGACGAGCTCAGCCGGCTGGCACAACAACAGGGAACCGATCTGGACGTACCTCAGTTCGCAACCGACTGGCGGAGGGGTATGCTCGCTATGCTCTCCCGCGTCAGGTCCCGTGAGATTCCGTGGATGACCGCCGACGAGCTCCACCGTCGCGTGCTCGACAACGTCTTGGCCGACCACACCTCGCTCACCCTATCCGAGTCCGAGCGAGACGAGCTTAATGAGGTATGGCATCGGCTCCGGGCCTGGCCGGACGCTCCCGCCGCTATCGAGAGGCTCCGCAGCCGCTACACCGTCGTCGTGCTGACCGTGCTGAGCTGGTCGATCGTTATCGACTGCTCGAAGCACAACGGCATCGACTGGGACGGCATCCTCTCCTGCGAGTTCCTCGGCGACTATAAGCCCGACGCTGGGGCGTACCACGCCGGGGTCAGGCTGCTGAGACTGGAGCCGGGTCAGGCGATGATGGTTGCCGCCCACCCTGGAGACCTCGGCGCCGCTATGGCCGCTGGACTGCGCTCAGCATACGTACACCGCGAGGGCGAGACCCACGTCCTGTCAGGACCAGCCGGGGAACCGACCGAGTACGACGTGAGCGCGCGCGACTTCCCGGAGTTGGCAGACCTGCTGCTGGCGTAGTGGCAGCTTAGACAAACGTCAGCACCCTCGCTGCGTTATCCTCAGTGAGCGCCCGCACCTGATCGTCGCTGAACCCGCGACGTTTCATCCTGGGCACGATGTTCTCGAAGATGTGACCGTACCCGTGCCCGCCATATCTGATGAGACGGTGTCGCGTGCAGATGTCGTGGGCCATTACAATACGGTTCTCGCATCCCAGCTCGTCCACGGCTCTCTTGATGAAGTCCATGCGCTGACTGTCTGACGGCATGTCCATGTCGGCCAGTGGATAGTGGCTCGACTCATTCCCGAACAGGTCCCACTCCAGGTAGCAGCCCGTCTCCGCGAGAGTCTTCAGCGCGTCGAACTCGGCTATCGTGCGGTCCAGGTGCCCCATGATGACGCGCTCGACATCCGCTCCCGCCTCGTCCAGAATCTCTATGATCTCCAGCGGCGCGGTCTCGTGCCGACCCGGGTGAATCAGTATTGACGCTCCGGTCTCCTGCTGCGCCACTGCGGACGCCCGAAGCGACTTGCGCTCGTTGTCGGTAAGCGGCCACGTGCAGCCGACCTCGCCGATTACTCCCGCGCGCACGTCTGTCCCGTCCGCTCCCCTCTCGATGTCCTCGACGATCCGGCGGACCAGGTCGTCCTCGGTGCGCGAGTCCATGTCATGTGGGTGCACCGCATCGACGTAGAAGCCCGCGCCCATGACCACGTTGATCCCTGCGTCGCGCGCGACTCTCGCGAGTCCGAGAGGATCCCTGCCGATGCCGATAGTGGTCGCGTCCACTATCGTCCCGCCGCCCGCGCTCCTGAACAGCCGCGCCTCTTCCACGGCGGCGTCCACGTCCGTCAGCAGCAGATTCGGAAGGCTGGAGTAGTGGTTGTAAGCTATCCAGCCGCGATTTTCGAGAGTTATCTCCTCACGCGCCAGCCGCCGCGCGTCTGCCTCCGCCGGCTCCCTGAACATGAACCTGAAGTCGATTATCAGGTGCTCATGCGTCGTGGTGGGGCCGAGCTCCGACGGCTCCACCGGCCCGAGAACTGTCTGGACTTTACCCTTTATGGCGCTGCTGGACACTCCGGAACACCTCGTGAGTTACATGGCCCCGATTCTACACCACGCTCAGTCCACACGCCTGAATCCCGGATAGACAGCCGCGAAGATCAGCGTAATGATCGCAAGCAGCACACCGCTTATCATCAGAGAGTCCGGCGTTCCGGTGCGCTCCGCCAGCAGACCGAACGGAATCGAGCTGAGTGGCATCGCTCCGAACGTCATCATCGCTATGCTCATCATCCGGCCCCGCATCTCCGGCGCGGCCAGCACCTGCATCATGGTCATCGTCAGTGACATCGACACCGAGCTTATCGCGCCGATTGCCAGCAGGAGAGGCACCGCCAGCGCGTAGTTCGTTACCTGCGAAAACATCGCCAGAGAGACACCCCAAAATACTGAGGAGCCAATCAGCCACAGCCCTCTGCGTTTTATGTCCGGAGCCGCAGCCAGTCCGAGCGTCCCCACCAGCGCGCCTATGCCCATGATGGTCATGAGGATGCCGAGGTCGTCAGACCCCACGTTCAGCGCCTCCCGCGCCCAGGCTGGCATTAGCGCGTAGTACGAGAACCCGAACAGTGTGGTAAGAAGCACGAGGACTATCAGCCCCAGCCGACCGGGGTCTCCGGCAGCGTACTTCAACCCCTCTACTATGTCTCCGCCTACGCTCTTGCGGGAAGACGACGCGGATGTCTTTCCAGCATCGACCATCATCGTGGATATCACGGAGAATACGTATATGGCGCTCACCGTGAAGAACACCCCGTGCGTACCGACGTACAGGATCATGAATCCAGCCACCGCCGGCCCCACGATTCGCGTCAGGTTCATCCCCGAGTTGTTCAGGCTGATGGCGTTCATCAGACTCTTCTCTGGAACGATCTCCGACAGCATCGCCTGGCGGCTTGGCATGTTGAACGTCATGAGCGACCCGTTGATGAATCCGATCACCAGCACGTGCCAGAACTCCACCATCCCCGTGTAGTCGAGCATGCCGATAACGACGGTCATCACCGCGTTGCCGGTCTGAGAGATGATTACCAGGTACTTGCGTGGGAGCCTGTCGGCGAGCGCTCCGCCAATCAGCGACACGAACGTCATCGGTACCGAAAAGCTCGCCATGACCCACGCCAGCGCGACCGGAGAGTCGTCCGTGAGCCGCAGCACCAGCCATCCCCGCGTAATCATCTGCATGTTCATCGCCAGGAACGACACGAACGAACCGGCGACCATCCACCGGAAGTCGCGATACCGCAGCGACTCTAGCATAGGGTATCGGCGAGGTGACAGTAACGAGGGCTTCGTGACCTCTTCCGACGACGCGGCGGTATCCTCTGGAGTCAGTGTCCGCTGGTCCAAGATCTACCGCACACTGAAGCTGAATTGCAGAATTGCATTGCTGGTCACGATGATTCAGGTTACACGCGCCAGCCCAACTGGGTCAACAAAGACAAGGAAATCGACTACCCCCGATCCCCGCCACCAATACTGCCTCTGAGTCGTGGGTCCAGGATGTCCCGCAGCGCATCTCCGATGATGTTCATAGCCAGCACCGAGACCATGATGGCAAGTCCTGGGAACGCGGCGTACCAGCTCGCTCTGCCCATGTATGTGCGCGCGGACGACAGCATTGCACCCCACTCCGGCGAAGGTGGATGCGCTCCCAGCCCTAAGAAACTCAGCCCAGCTATCGCCAGTATGGACGTCGCCATGCCCAGCGTACCCAAGACTATGATCGGAGCCGCCACGTTGGGCAGGATGTGTCGCACGACTATGCGACCGCCAGAAGCGCCCACCGCCTGCGCCGACTCCACAAACTGGGACTGCATTACAGACAGCGTCGAACCCCGCACCGTGCGCGCGTACCAGGGCACGGCGCTGATCCCGACCGCGATCATCACGTTGACCAGGCTTGGCCCGAGCACTGCCATGATGAGAATGGCGAGAATTATGCTGGGGAACGCCATAAGCCCATCGATGAACCGCATGATGACTGTGTCAACAAGGCGTCCCGTGTACCCAGCGATGAGTCCGAGCGCGCTCCCTGCCAGCACCGCGATCGTGACCGCGATTATCCCGACGGACAGCGATATTCGCCCCCCGTACACGATCCTGCTGAACAGGTCCCTGCCAAACTCGTCGGTGCCCATCCAGTGCCTGGTAGATGGCCCCTCGAGCAGATCGGCGCTCTGCCGGAGTGGATCGTGGGTCGCTACAACAGGCGCGAGCGCCGCGATCAGCCAGATTGCGGCCAGGACTCCAAGCCAAAAAACAGCGATCTTATTGCCGCGCAGGTAGATAACGGCATAAGAGCTAGCCAACCGGTCGAGCAGCGTTACACGCACTCACTCATACCTGATTCTGGGGTCCAGAAAGCCGTAGCTGATGTCCACCAGCAGGTTTGTGAGCACGTATATGACGGCGAAGAAGATCACCACGCCCAGCACGAGAGGGATGTCTCTCTGCTGGATCGCGTCGATTGCGACACGTCCAACTCCCGCTCGCGCGAATACCGACTCGATTATCACGGTGCCGCCCAGCAGATTGCCGAACTGAATACCCATCACGGTCACTATCGGTATCAGCGCGTTCCTGAGCGCATGACGGTAGATGACGACCTGTTCTCTCAGTCCCTTGGCAAGGGCGGTCCTGATGTAGTCCTGCCTGATGATTTCGAGCATACTCGACCTCGTCAGCCGAGCAAGCACCGCCCCGGACGATACGCCGAGAGTTATGGCCGGAAGTACGAGCGCGTGCACGCCGCTCCCGCCCAGTACAGGAAACCACCCAAGCCCCACTCCGAGAAACAGTATGAGCATCAGGCCCAACCAGAAGTTGGGCATCGAGATTCCCACCAGCGCGCCGACCATGATGCCAAACCCTGCCCCTGGAACACGGGTTACCGCCGCGATGATCCCAAACACCAGCCCGATCACTATGGCTACACCCATCCCGGCGAACGCGAGCTGCAGTGTGCTGGGAAATCGCAGGATGATCTCATCCATCACCGGCGCTTGCGTTGTGATAGATCTCCCAAGATCACCCCGGATCACACCCGTGAGGTATCGAAAATACTGTACGTGCAGAGGCTGGTCCAGGCCGAACCGCTCTCGGAGCATCTGCTCCATCTCCGGGCCCGGCTGGATCTCTTCGATCATCTCGGTGACCGGATCGCCCGGCGTCATATGGAGCGCCAGGAACGTGAATGTGATGATGGCCCAGATCAGCGGTATGAGCGCCAGCAGCCTGCGCACTATGTAAAGCCACATAATTAGAGTCGCACCTATATCAGCCTGGCTTGGGCCACTGCCTATCGCAGACCCCGGAGGCCAGCGCTGGACGCACTACACTTCGTCATTCCCGCGAAAGCGGAAACCCACGAAGTGGCTCACCGCTCGGCAATCCAGAGGTGGGGTACTGCCTAAACTGCATCGAAACGGCGCTACTCCTTGATCCAGGCGTCATTCACCTTCCAGTCCATGGAGTTCCTGTGGGCTATGAAACCCTCGACCCTCTTGTTGACCAGGGTGTTCGAGTTGGGGTTGATTAGCGGTATGACCATCGCCATGTCCCGGAAGTACTTCTGCACCTCCAGATTCGCATCTGCCCGATCTTGTCCCAGGCTGTGACGCGCGTCATCCAGAAGATCGGCGAACGCCTGGTCCGTGATTCTGTCCAGGTTGGAGCTCTCAGTAGGATGCCAGAAGAACGAGAGAATGTCAGCCGTCAGCGTCGCATACCCGGAGTGGCGCAGGTCGAAGTCGCCCTCCTTGCGCCTGGAACCGTGCGTGGCGCTCTCCAGCGTCTCCAGGTTGACCGTGATGCCGATCTCCTGCAGCTGGGCCTGGAGTAGGCTGCCCATTCGGACGTTCCGCTCCGATCCCGTCTGGATGAATGTGAACTCGAGGGGTGCCCCGTCCTTCATGAGAAGATCGTTGTCGCCCTTCTCCCATCCGGCCTCAGCCAGCAGCGATATGGCCGTGTCCGGGTCGTAGGCGTTCAGATTCGCTGACTCGTCCTCGAAAGCCTGATCGTAGAAAGGAAGCGCCCGAACGACCTGGCCGAACTGTGGGAACCCTTCGCCCTGTTCCATGACCTGGATGATCCTGTCGCGATCGACCGCGACCATAAGCGCCTTTCTCACCGTGACATCGTCGAGCGGCGCGGATTCGTGGTTCATCGACATGGCGCTGAGACGCCCCGACTCGCGGGTGAAGAAGTGGAATCGGTCGTCCTTCCGCAGGTCCGCCGCGAACTGGTTGGGCACGTACACCACGTCTATCTCTTCGGCAAGGACGGCGGCGTTGAGCGTAGCCTCCTCTTCGATGAACTTGATGGATATTCCCTCTACGTATGGCGCGCCCTGGTTTTCGTAGAAGCCCGGACCCCAGTCGTAGTCATCGTTTCGGGAAAGACTTGCGCTGTCGCCGCGTACCCACTGATCGAACTTGAACGCGCCCGTTCCTATCGGCTGCGTTCCGTAGTCTTCTTCACCGACCACCTCTCGGTGATGCTCAGCGGTTGCTATGAACCACGCGGGCCAGGAGATATGGTCGAGCATGGGACCGTATATCTTGGGTGACTCGATTACGAACGTAAACTTGTCCTGCGCGAATATGTTGGCTTCCGGCGGCAGGTATATCTTCGGCACCCACCCGACGTCAGCGCCGTGCCTGTACGACGCGGCCATAGCCTCAGCGTCGAATTCCACTCCATCGTGGTAGGTTATGCCCTCCTTCAGCTTGAACGTCCAGGTCAGCATGTCGTCCGAGACTTCCCAGGAGGTCGATAGCCCGCCGGGTAGAAACTCGTACGTCTCAGGATGTCTCGAAACCAGAACATCGCCGTACATTCCGGCGATGTTTCCAGCCACAACCGACCAGGTCGCCTGTGGGTCGAAGCTGTTGGGCTCTGGAATGCCCAATCTCAGTGTCCCCCCACTGCGAGGCGTCTCCTCCTGAACTGCGGAGGCCGCTGGAGCGGCGGCTGTGGGCGCGGCAGCCGCTTGAGGCGCGGCGGCAGGCGCCGCTGCATCCCCTTCGTCCTCTGAGCTGCTGCACGCAACCGCCATAGACAGGACCACGACTGAGACCAACAGCGCCACCAACTTCGTTAAAGCATTCCAACTCACAGCGTCACCTCCGCCTCAATCATCGTCAATTTAGATTCCGACCTCAAAAAACGTTAGCGTGATACTGCCATTGACCACCCGCCCGTGTCCGCGAGATAGCGGACAGCTCTTGGGTTGAGCACGCCATCGATGGAGACGTATTCACCCGGCTCCATGTCCTCCAATCGGAATGAGATATATCGCCCCCACGATCTCTCCTGGTACGGCTGCTCCCCTGGGTA
>JAAXHZ010000067.1 GCA_012270625.1 Dehalococcoidia bacterium
GTGGCAACGACAGGGTTCGAACCTGTGACCTAGCGCTTATGAAGCGCCCGCTCTACCGCTGAGCTACGTTGCCACTGGGGTCACACCCTCGGCAAAATGATAGAGTATCGCCAGAGAGAGTGTCAAACATGAGAGGCGAGAGGAGAACCGCTATGAACATAGGCATATCCACATTTCCCACTGACTACTCGGTCGATATTGCGGTATTGGCCCGCAGGGCGGAGGAGATGGGCTTCGAGTCGCTGTGGGTTCCGGAACACCCGATCATTCCGGTGACGACTTCCAGTCCCTGGCCGGGTTCACCCGACGGTGTGATACCCAAAGTGTACGCGGACATTGTGGACCCGTTTGTTGCTCTGGCCAGAGCCTCTGCCGTCACGACAAAGCTCAAGCTGGGAACCGGCATCTGCCTGGTGCCAGAGCGGAATCCGATGCTGCTGGCAAAGGAAGTCGCTACCCTGGATATGTACTCGAGAGGACGGTTCCTGTTCGGCATCGGCGCCGGTTGGCTCAAGGAAGAGACGGAGATTATGGGAGGAGACTTCCCGCATCGCTGGACTCAGACCCGTGAGGCAGTACTGGCAATGAAGTCTCTGTGGACTGAGGTCGAAAGCGAATACCACGGCAAGTACTACGACTTCCCACCAGTGTACTCGTTCCCCCGATCCGTTCAGCGTCCGCACCCTCCGGTGCTGCTAGGCGGAATGGCACGCAATGTCTTCCGCAGAGTAGTGCAGTGGGGAGACGGCTGGATGCCCAATCGAGTCACCCCGGACGACATCAGCACGGGGAGACAGACGCTAAACGAACTGGCCGCGGAGGCTGGCCGTGACCCTGAGTCCATCTCTGTATCGGTCTTCGGCCAGCCTGCGAACCGTTCGTTGGTGGGAGAGCTGTTCGACGCCGGCGCGGACCGCGTAATGATCCGCGTCGAGACTGCCGACGAGGAGGCGACCAGAGCTCAACTCGATCAGATAGCCGAGGCCGTCTTGTCCTAGCCCGCCAGCTTGGGCATCACGTGTTGCCCAAACAGATTGATCGACTTGCGGACCGCCTGTGTATCCATCTCTCCGACGTTTAGCTTCATCATCAGGTTGCGGACGCCCAGGTCGCGCAAAGTCGCGATCTGGTCCGCAACCTGATCGGGAGTGCCCACAATGCACGCCTTCTCGAAGTCTTCTCCGGCTGGTAGAGGCTTGCTCGGATCCAGAGGGGGGAATCCCTCGGGGTTGTAGATCTCCCTCGCCTCGCGGAAGTGCTTGCGCTCTCTCCTGAAGCCAGGCTCGCAGAGTTCCCTAGCCTCCTCGTATGTCTCGGCGACGAACACGTTTTTTGAGAACCAGCACCGGTCCAGGGCCGACTCCACCTCGGTCTCGGTGAACCCCGCTCCGGCCATCTCACGTCCGAACAGTTCGATTCGTGACCTGATCTCGTCGTCCTCCTGGACCCCGATGAGTACGGGACGTCCTATTCGCGCCATCTCGAGCGTGGAGCGCTCGCTGATACACGCGCGTACCAGCGGGGGATGCGGCTTCTGGTAGGGCTTGGGCCTGAGCATGGGGAACGACACGTCCCAGAAGCGTCCCTTATGCCGGATGTCCTCTCCAGTCCACGCTTCGACCATAAGCTCCTCGGCCTCGGCGAGTCGCTCTACGCCCTCTTCCATCGAAATGCCAAATCCAAGGTACTCGTAGGTGTTGAACGCCGATCCCCTCCCTATGCCGACGATTAGGCGACCGTGACTGAGGTTGTCGAGAAGGGCGGTCTGCGCGGCGAGTCGCACCGGATGATGGAATGCCATCTCGACGACTGCGAAGCCAATCTTGATACGGCTTGTCCTGGAAGCGACAGCGGCTCCAAAGACTACAGGGTCCACATAGGCGCACGCGCCGTCGAAGTGGTGTTCTGTAAGCCAGGCTGCCTCAAAGCCAAGTGAGTCTTGAAACTCTATCTCAGCCAATGTGCTGTCGATGATGGCTCCATCACTGTCGGGACTGTGACTCACCGGAAAGACGAACGAACCGAACCGCATTGACTTCTCCTGCGTCTCAACTATGTGGAAACCAGTATATACCAGCCGCAGGTTGCCGTTGTTGGCAACGCGATATACACTGGGGCCACTCGGTCAGGCCAACAGTATGGGAGTCTGAACATGACCCAGCAGCTGGACATCGACGAACTCAGAAACAAGTCCACGAGATACCTGTGGATGCACAACCGGGACTGGATAACGATGGCCGAAGAGGGCGAGCCGATGATCGCCGTCGAAGGCGATGGCGTGCGCATCATCGACGCCGAGGGGCGCAGTTACATAGACGTCAACGGAGGGTACAACTCCGTCAACGTTGGATATGGCCGACAGGAGATCGCTGAAGCCGCTTTCGAGCAGATGAACAAGGTCTCCTACTTCCCCTATGGTACGACGACCGAGCCTACCGCTATGCTCGCCCAAAAGCTCGCGCAGATCACTCCTGGCTCGCTCAGCAGGGTATTCCCGGTGTCCGGCGGCTCGGAAGCCAACGAGACCGCGCTAAAGATTGCGCTTGCCTATCATAGAAGGCGGGGAGACACTCGCCGGTACAAAGTCATCAGCCGCATGGGCTCATACCATGG
>JAAXHZ010000068.1 GCA_012270625.1 Dehalococcoidia bacterium
GTCGATATGCAGTTCAACAGCGTCCACCGGATAATGCCCGACGGCGCTGTTGCCATGGTCGTCCCTGGCATCGAGTACCCCAACGGCATCGCCTTCTCACCCGACGAGAGCGTGCTGTACGTCGCGAACACGCGGCCCGGTCAGTACATCCTCGCGTTCGACATCAACGACAGCGGCAATGTGTGCGGAGCGAGACACTTCGCCGATATGCCGTCCAAGACCGCGACCAACGGCGTGCCGGACGGCATGAAGGTGGACATCGAGGGCAGGGTTTACTGCACCGGGCCGGACGGCTGCTGGGTATTCGATCCCAGCGGCGAGCTAATGGGCATCATCCGACTTACCGAGTATCCCGCCAACTGCGGCTGGGGCGGATCAGACAACAGGACCATGTTCTTCACCGCCAACACGTCGGTGTACAGTCTGAGAATGACCACGCCCGGCACCCAGATTCCAAGAGACTAAGGCTGGCGCTCCACACACAACCCAAACGTCCATCGTGGCGTTGTATCCTATGCAAGGAGCAGCGCTGCGGATATGAGACGTAAACGACTTCGAGTTACCGGATGGGCGATTGGCATCATCACGGCTCTCCTGACGGCTTTCTTGGTTATGGGCGGCTGTGCGGACGAGATCGCGCCCCAGGAAGTCCCGACACGGGAATCCAGAGCAGCGGTCAGCCGGACGCCGCAGGCGACGGCGACTAGCGCACCCATCCCCACAGCTTCCCCTCCCAAGCCGGCCCTCGAAGCCACGCCTGAGCCTGTCAGGTCCTCTCCTATGACTATCCCCACTCCGGAGGGGACGTCACCGGGACTGCTGGCCCGGATTGTCGTTGACCAGGATGAGCTGCCCGACCGGGATCTCGCCGAGCTCGCGGTCCGGCTGCGAGGCGTAGAGGTCGCCGACCCACCCTCAGAGAGAGTACCGGCGATGTCCGAAGGAGAGCAGCAGAACTTCTGGATAACCAATCTCGACGACGGCACTGCGAGACCCATCACCGCGACGCTGCAAGTGGTCAGCGAAAACGCCTACTGGTTCGTGGACGATACCCTGACTGTCGAACGGAGTGACCTGGCTAAAGCCGCCCGTATCTACGAAGAGCAGGTCAGGCCAGCGATAGTCTCGACCTTCGGCGACATCGCCAGCCCCGGACTGGATGGCGACCCACGTCTCGTCATCATCCATACCGCCCTGGACGGCGCCGCGGGATACTTCGGGTCAAAGGACTCGTTCTCGACGGAAGTACATCCGCATAGCAACGAGCGTGAGATCATCTACCTGGACTTCCGCGCCGTCGAGCATGGTATTGATACACACTTGGCCATCGTCGCTCACGAGCTGCAACATGCGGTTCACTTCGACAAGGACGTCGGAGAGGAGTCCTGGGTCAACGAGGGACTCTCAGAGGTCGCAACCGAGCTGGCCGGATACAAAGTACAGTCGCCTCGCGCCTACATGCGCCGTCCGCACACCCAGCTCAACTATTGGCCCGACTCGCCGCGCTCCACGATACCGCACTATGGAGCGTCAGCCCTCTTCTTCGCTTACGTCGCGCAGAGGGTCGGAGGCACAGCCAATCTCACTGAGCTGGTGACGGAGCCGCTGGATGGTATTGCCGGCGTAGAGTCGTTCCTTAATGACTACGGACTCTCCTGGCTGCAAGTGTTCTCGGACTGGGTCGTAGCCAACTATCTGGACGCCGACGACGATCGCTACGGCTACGCCGACCGCAACGTCGGCGTGGGGCCAGTCCGAACGCTGATCGCCAACGAAGAGCATCATGATCGGCTTCCCCAGTATTCGGCTCGATACTACCGGCTGGATAATGACTCCACCTCTGGAATCATCAGCTTCAAAGGCAACACTGAGATTAGCCAGGTCGATACCGACTGCGAACAAGACCTGACGTGTTGGTGGGGTGGACGCGGTGACGGCATTGACACAAAGCTCACGCGCGAATTCGATCTCACCGGACTCGATAGGGCGACACTAGAGTTCCAAGTGTGGCACGAGATAGAGGAGGGCTGGGACTACGGCTACGCAGAGGTATCGGACGACGCTGGTGAGACCTGGCACATCCTGGAGGGCGCCCACACGACCACGCACAACCCCAGCGGCAACGCCTACGGCCCTGGATATACCGGGTCGAGCCGCGACTGGAAGCAGGAGTCCATAGACCTCACCCAGTTCACCGGAGGCCCAGTCCTGGTCAGGTTCGAGTACGTCACCGACGACGCGGTTTACCTCGACGGCCTGCTGATAGATGGGATTACTATCCCGGAGCTCGACCTTGGAGACGCCGATTCCGACTGGCATGCTGAAGGATTCAGCAAAGTCGGTCCCAAGCTCGCGCAGGAGTTCATCGTTCAGGTTGTCAGGATAGAACCAGACGGCGAGCACTCAGTCTTCCAAATGCATCTGGATGATCAGAACTCAGGCCAGGTAGATCTGAGGGGCCTCAGCGACGATGTCGAGATCGCAGTGATTGTGTCCCCCATAACCCCCGGGACACGACACGAGTCCGGCTACGTGCTGGAGTTCAAGGAGCCGTAGCTACCACACATTCGTACTACCATTCGGTAGGCTTGGTGATTGTTCCAACGTCATCCGTGAGTTCGTCAGGGAACTGGCACTCAGCCAACGTAGTAGCGCGGATGTAACGCTGGAATGTGCTTGACTCCGTGAGCAACCTCGCTGGCTTTTTTGGAGCAGGATTGACTACTCCAACAGGCAGTCCTATCACGTCACGGACCTTACGTATGGCAAGCGCTAGGTCAGAGTCGTTCGACACGACGACGGCTTGTTCATACTCGCCACTGAATCCGTCAACTAGAAGATAGGTCGCGAGATTCACATCGGTGCCTTTCTCGCGTGTTTCAAGTATCTCTACCGTTTTTCCGACACCTTGAATACACTCAGCCAACGGTCTGCGGCGACGGTCTGTGCGGAATTGTCCTTCATGCACACTCAACTCTGGTATAGTATCCAGAGCGCGCAGGTAAGTGAGCTGTCGTTGCCTTTGTCCAGGACGATCCGGCCTATCCGTCACAGGAGCAGTGAAGTAACGAATCCTTGTCACCTTGTGACGGGGAACAAGGCGAGAGCACAGTCTCCCTAAGTCGAGCCACTTGTACGAGCTACTCCTTGCCAGAGCGCCGAAGTACAGATTGAAGCCGTCAATATAGAAGCTTGTGCGCATTGAATTTTGAGAAAAACTGGACAAAAAACAAAGGCTACCTTGCGGCAGCCTTGACCCTGTCAGCGAACTGAGCAGGGGGGGTATGCTGTTAACATGACAGAATAACTGTCTCATGTCAAGTACTATTGAAAAGTGAACCATCAATCACAGAGCAGGGAGTCACAATGACAACAGCTACTCGCGAGTACAAAGTAGTCGGCACAAGACCGATCAGACATGACGGCGTGGACAAGGTCACAGGTCGCGCCGTCTATGGCGCAGACATGAACCTGCCCGGAATGCTCTACGGCAAGGTGCTGCGTTCTCCACACGCCCACGCCAGGATCAAGAGCATCGACACCTCGAAGGCAGAGGCCCACCCTGAGGCGCGCGCGGTAGTGACCTCGTCGGCGTTCGCCCCCTCTGACCCGGTAGGCCCGATCGCCGTTCTGGGCCAGATGCCCACCGACAACGTTCTCGTACGGGACAAGGCGCTGTACAAGGGTCACGCAATCGCAGCCGTGGCAGCGTCCAGCGCACATGCCGCCGAGGAGATACTGTCCCTGATCGAGGTCGAGTACGAGCCGCTGCCCGCGTACACCAGCGTCCAGGAGGCGATGGCCGAGGATGCCGTTCCCCTGCACGACACCTGGCCGAACAACCCTGACCTTCCCGGCGGCACTAACGTCGCCGCCCAAGAGATATACGACTTCGGCGACCTCGACGCCGGTTTCCAGGAGGCCGATCACGTATTCGAGCGCGAGTACACTACCAAGACCGTCCACCAAGGATACATAGAGCCACAGAACGCGACCGCATGGTGGTCACCTGACGGAAGGCTGACCGTATGGTGCTCCAGCCAGGGTCACTTCGGTGTCCGAGACAACATTGCCCGCATCCTGGGTATGCCCGTCTCGCAGGTCAAGGTCGTCCCCTTGGAGATCGGCGGCGGCTTCGGCGGCAAGATCCCTCCGTACCTGGAGCCGGTCGCCGCGATGCTGTCCAAGCAGAGCGGACATCCGGTGAAGATGGTCATGGACCGCACGGAGGTCCTACTGGCGACCGGTCCTACCTCCGGCGCGCTGGTACGACTCAAGATTGGCGTCACCAATGAGGGCAAGATCACCGCGGCTCACTGCTGGATGGCCCTCGAGGCGGGCGCGTTCCCCGGCGCGCCGCTGGCGGGCGCGGCTTCAGCCGTGTTTTCTCCATATCTCATCACGAACGTCCGCATCGACGGCTACGACGTCGTCTCCAACAAGCCGCGCACACAGGCTTACCGCGCCCCTGGCGCGCCGATCGTGATGTACTGCACCGAATCGCTTATGGACGAGATCGCTGAGACGCTCGACATCGACTCTGTAGAGCTACGCCTGCTTAACGTGGCGCGGCAGGGCGACCGTCGCGCCGACGGTGTGATGAACGGCCGCATCGGAGCGGAAGAGGTCATGCACGCCGTTAGAGAGCATCCCCACTTCTCCGCCTCCCTGGAACAGGTCGAAGGTAAGCTGCGAGGTCGCGGCTGGAGCATGGGGTTCTGTCGCAACAACACCGGCATGGCGTGCGTTGTCGCCAACGTGCTCGACAACGGCACCGTCAGCCTCGTGGAAGGATCTGTGGACATCGGCGGCACCCGGACGGCGATCGCGCAGCAGTTCGCCGAGGTACTTGGCATCCCAGTCGAGGACGTCAACCCCTCGATCGGTGACACCGACACCATCGGATACACCTCGGTTACAGGCGGCAGTGGCGTTGCGTTCAAGTCGGGCTGGGCCGCGCACGAGGCGGCGATGGACGTGCGCCAGCAGCTCATCGTCCGGGCATCTCTCCTGTGGGACACCGACCCTGACAACGTCGAGCACGCAGACGGAATGCTTCAGCACAAGTCGGACTCCGAGCTCCGAATGTCGTTCAAGGAGATTGCCGGGAGGCTTCCTGAGACGGGAGGTCCGGTCGTCGGGCGCGCTAACATGAACCCCGGCGGTTCAGGCGGCTCCTACGCGGCAAACTTGGTGGACGTGGAGGTCGATCCCGGCACCGGCAAGGTGGACATCCTGCGATACACCGCGTTCCAAGATGCCGGATTCGCCATACACCCCTCGTACGTGGAGGGCCAGATACAGGGCGGTGCCGCACAGGGTATCGGCTGGGCGCTCAACGAAGAGTACTATATGGGCGACGACGGCTCCATGATGAACACGAGCCTGCTCGACTATCGGATGCCTACGAGTCTTGACCTCCCCATGATCGACGCGGTAATCATCGAGGTCGGCAATCCGGGCCACCCGTTCGGAGTTCGAGGCGTCGGGGAGGCGAACATCGCACCGCCTTTGGCAGCGCTTGCCAACGCCATCCACAACGCCACCGGAGTCAGGCTAAACAACCTCCCGATGAACCCGCAGTCGGTAGTCGCTGCGCTGGGGGAGAGGGAGTAGTCAGCGGCCCACTGGCGTAGTGCTGAAACAGGCTGTCAGTTAGATGTCTGCCAGGAAGATATTGGGCGCGGCGTACCACAAGGAGCCGCGCCCATTCGTGTGATTCCTAAACATGCGAGGGCAGTTGCCGCGGCGATACAGGGACCTTAGCCTCTGAGTCCTTAGCTCCTCATCCCACAACTCCCCGCAGTGACTTCCCCAGCTCCTTCCGCTGCCAATGACGTACATCAGGGTCTTGAAGCTCCGACTCTAATTTGTCTGGATGACGCGCGATTCGCTGCAGGCTCTTCATCGGCCACAGCAGCGCGGGATCGAGTGACAGGCGCTTGCCATGCGAGATTCGCCACTGCTTGAGCTTGTAGAGACTCCTGCCGATGCCCTCGCGTTCACCTCGTGGAATACGAACCGGACGGGACACAGCCGGCCGGCGAGGGGGCTTTGCGGACTTGCCCTCGGCAATCGCCCTCCTGATACTCGCCGCCAGACTCCCGCGGGCGAATCTGCCGAGACCTCGCACACGACGCAGACTGGTGTCGGGCTTCTCCGCCAGCGCGATAAGCGCCATGTCCGGTATTACGCGAAAGTGTGGTCTGCCCAGCCTGACGGCGTGGTCCTCACGGTACTCTACGAGTGCCTTGAGTATCGCCAGCCCTCGGCCATCCAGGTTGCGCCAGCCTTTTACGTTGAAGACCGACATCTCCGGGTCCGGCGGCTCGTAGCGAGCCTCAGCAAGTCTCTGGCACTCTTCTCTCACCCAGTCCTCACGGCCCAGCTCCCGCAACCGACTACCCAGCGCGTCCCTGAGCTCATGCAGGTAACGCACGTCGTTGGCGGCGTACGTGAGCGCCTTGCGACTCAGCGGACGATTGCTCCAGTCCGATCTCTGGATACGCTTCTCCTTTGGAATCGTGACTCCCAGCTCCTCCTCTAGCACCGAGGCAAGTCCGAGGCGTCCCATTCCAACGAACGCCGCCGCGATGTTCGTGTCGAAGAGTGTACCGATTCGGATGCCCCAGTCGCGGTCCAGGCTCAGGACGTCATGACTGCCAGCGTGCAGGATCGTCTCGACTCGGGTTTTGGCCAGCACATCGCCCAATGGATTCATGTCGCCGGTCGCCAGCGGATCGATCACGAACACATCATCTGGCGTGGACACCTGGACAAGGCAGACGCGCTCAGGATACCTGAAGAAGCCGTCCGACTCGATATCTAGACCTATGCGCCGCGACCGGGAAATAGCTCCCATCGCCCGGCGTAACCCGGCTTCGTCGTCTATCAGTTTGTACTCGTTGCTCAAATGGCCACTGACTCCACGAATCCAATATCAGGCGTACAACGCCGCTACTGATACTATACTACCCTGCATTGATTCTCACGCATGGCAACTGTCAGTAACCGTCCCATAGGCGGTGTGAT
>JAAXHZ010000069.1 GCA_012270625.1 Dehalococcoidia bacterium
ACGCTGGCGGTGATAGAAGCGGCAGCGGAGTTGGGTCTCCCGGTGTGGATCGGGCTCTCCTTGGTGCCAGATGGAGACGAGCTTTACCTGGGCATCCAGGACAGGCACGGAGGCGAGACCCTTCAAGACACATTGGACGCCATCAAGGACAAGGACATCGCATCGGTATTCATCATGCACACCTCGGTGGACGACACGGCGCCCGGGCTGGAGATAATCAAGAAGAACTGGTCGGGGATCTTCGGCGCCTACGCCCATTTCCCCCGCCGCACCGACCCAACCCCAATGGCGAATCCCCTGGACCCACAGCAGTACCTGGAGTACGCCAGGGGATGGAGTGAGCAGGGGGCGCGGATAATTGGAGGATGCTGCGGCACGAGACCCGACCACATCCGGGCACTCAGCGACTGGCTGTCTGGCTTCTAGGCAGCAGTCCACCAAGCTGCCGTACTACATCATGCCCATCCCTCGCTCCCTAAGGTAGGAGATCGGTCGGATGCCTCGCAGGTAGATCTTTCGGAGATCCCGCCCTGCATCGGATAGAATTAGTAACAAACCAATCCATCTATTGGGAGCGGAAATGTCGAACTCCAACTTGATACCACCGTTCGGAGGTGACCTCGTCGATCTGGTGGCCACTAAAGAGGTCGCTAACGAGCTTCGCGTGGAAGCCGGACGCCTGCCATCCATACAGATCTCAGAGCGCGCCGTCTGCGACCTTGAGCTGCTCGCTACAGGAGGCTTCTCTCCACTAGACAGGTTCATGTCTAGGGATGACCTTCGTGCGGTCGTCGATGACATGAGAACCACGGACGGCACGCTGTTCCCCATCCCGATTACGCTTCCGGTCGATGAGGATGCTGGCGTCTCTCTCGACAGTCGAATCGCGCTGAGGGACTCGAAGAACAACCTTCTCGCGGTCATGGACGTCGAGGAGGCGTACCAGTGGGACATCGATGAGATCGCTCAAGGGGTGTATGGCACGCTCGACCTCCGCCATCCGATAGTAGCCGAGATGCGCCAGTGGGGACGCTTCAATATCTCCGGCCGACTCCGGGTAATCCAGCTGCCGGATCGACACGACTTCAGCGAGCTGAGGTTGACCCCGGCACAGACCAGGAGAGCGCTGGAGAAGACCGGGCGGCAGAACGTGGTAGCGTTCCAGACAAGAAATCCCCTCCATCGCGTACACGAAGAGCTGACAAAGCGGGCCGCCAACGCAGTTGACGGCGTGCTGCTCCTGCATCCGGTCGTCGGACTTACAAGACTGGGCGACGTAGATCATTACACGCGGGTGAGAACGTATCGAGCGCTGACCGAGCTCTACTACGAGCCGGACCGAGTGCTGCTGGCGCTGCTGCCGCTCGCGATGCGCATGGGCGGTCCAAGAGAGGCTGTGTGGCACGCCATCATAAGGCGTAACTTCGGGGCGAACCACCTGATCGTCGGCAGAGACCACGCTGGGCCCGGCGTGGACTCGCGCGGAGAACCCTTCTACGGACCATACGACGCTCAGGAGTTGGTCGAGGCACACGCCGACGAGCTGGGAGTCAAGGCGCTCACGTTCACAGAGTTGGTGTACATGCCCTCGGAGCGCAGGTACGAAGAAGTATCGAAGCTGCCGTCGGATGCCAAGACGGCGTCCATATCCGGGACACAGGTACGCGAAGACTACCTCAACGCCGGAAGGCCACTGCCTGACTGGTTTACCAGGCCCGAAGTGGCCGAGATTCTCGCGGACACATACCCGCCCAGACATCGACAGGGTGTCTGCATCTGGTTCACGGGTCTCAGCGGCGCGGGCAAGTCCACTACCGCCGACGTACTGACGTCGCTGCTGATGGAGCATGGTCGGCAGGTGACGGTGCTGGACGGTGATGTGGTTCGCACCAACCTGTCGAAGGGACTCGGATTCAGCAAGGAGGACCGCGACACGAATATCCTGCGTATAGGGTACGTCGCCTCCGAGATCGTCAGGCACGGCGGCATCGCAATCTGCGCGGCTATCAGCCCCTACATCGCCACCCGTGACGCTGTACGGAGCATGATGGGAGAGGGCCAGTTCGTGGAGGTGTTCGTTGATACTCCGCTCGATGTCTGCGAGTCAAGGGACTCCAAGGGCATGTACGCGAGGGCAAGGGCGGGAGAGATCACCGGCTTCACGGGCATCGACGACCCTTACGAAGCGCCTCCCGACCCTGAGATTACACTGGACACCGTGTCGAACGGGCCGGCCGAGAACGCGGCGAAGATCATAGACCGCCTGACCGAAGCAGGATTTCTCAGGTAGCAGGTTCCGCCTATCTGTCGGCCGAGTCGAAGGGGATGGCGTTTTTGAGGAAGCGATTGGGGTCGGCGTCGGAAGTGCTGGCAGCGGCGGCGTCAGCCATCCTGTCGTACCTGGGGTCGAGCTCGCTCAGTCTTGTGCTGAGCGACTTGTGGAAAGCGACGCTCGAGACTATACGGTGTGTGTTCTCTCCCCGGCATTCACGGCAGGATATGCTGTCAGGCGCGTCGAAACCCCTGACCAGCTTGGCGGTCTTCTCGTGGCAGTCTTCACACCTGTACTCGTAGATAGGCAAAGAACTACTCGAAAGTCGTCTCGACCTGGCCGGATACGTCGAAGAAGCGCTGGACGGTGAGGTGATACCTGGGGAAGCTGTTCAATCCATACGGATTGGACGACTCGACAATGCCGCTCTCGACATCCAGGGTGTTGAAGGTGTGCTCGGAGTCGGCTCCGTCGTTCTCCATGACATTGGTCAGCAGCGAGCGCCACGCCTCAGGGGCCATGTCCAGATAGAAGTCAACGTCGAGCAGCGCGTGCTCTTCGACCTGCGACACGCCGGCGCACTCGAACGCATCGAAGTCCAGCGCGTACACTTGGCCTCCCACCTTCACGCCCACCCGCGCCTCGGCGGTGCCGAGACTTCTGAACGCTGGGTCCAGATTAGCGGCAGACCTGACTGCCTCGAACCACTCTACTGAAGGGAATACCGGCACAGCGTCAAACTCCGTCCGAGAACTCAGTCTGCACTCTTGAGGACAGGTCGAAGAAGTACTGGAACGTCTGGTTGTACCTGAAGAACAGGTCCTGTCGATACTGGTCTCCTGTGACCGACAGAGCCAAGCCGTTCTCGCTGTCGAGATCTATGGTATTGAGCGTGTAGTCGAATGTGGCTTCGCCGTTCTCCTGGATGTTCGTCAGCATGTCTTCCCAATCCTCGGGAGACATGTCCAGATAGAAGTCGGCCGATTCCAGGTCTGACTCTTCGATCATGGATGCAGACTCGCACTCGAATCCCTCGAACACGAGCAGAAAGAGCGACTCTCCCACGCGGATCCCTACCCTGGCGTCGCAAGTGCCGCCACCGCCGCCTCGAACCGACTCATCGGAGTTGAACTCCCGGCGGACGGCGTCGAACCACTCCACTGACGGAAACAGCGGCAAGCTACTCCTCCAGGTACTGGGCAAGCTCTTTCGGGAACGCGGCGCCGCGCTGAACACCGATCCACTCTGCCATCGACAGGTAGTTGCGGACCCAGTCAGCCATCATCCGCCTGACCCTCTGCATTCCGACCGTCGCCCCCTCGATGCCGCCGCCGAAGACTACCGCCATCGGTTCCAGTAGCGCGGGCTCCTCGAGCTCGCGCACGAACACGCGCTCGCCAATGTTCAGGAGACGCTCGAATACCAGCGCCTTGTCGTCCTTGTGAGTGACCGCGTATCTGAGATGCTGAAGGCTGTACGCCAGATGGCGAGCCTTGTCCTGCATAGAGCGAGCGAACAGCGCCTTCTCGGCGGGGTTGTTCGCGTAGCGCTCACAGTAGCGGTAGATCGCCATGATGAAAGTGCCACGGAGCAAGTGAAGCAGCAGACTGGTCTCGGACCAGCCGCCCTTGCTTTCGAGAATCATGCGATTGACCTCACCGCGGCTTTCGAGTCCGAGTCCGCCGCCGTTGGACAGCGCGCGCTTTCTGAACGCCTCATGGTGACGGCCAGCGTCGAACATGTTTGTCGCCAGGAAGAGCTTGACTTCGTGGTAGCCGAAGGACATGTGCTGAAGCCAGTATCCGATAGTCTCGAACTCGACGTTGGCAGCCTGGCTCAGCTCGGTGCAGAGCTGGCACATCGCCGCCTCGACGTCGTCAGGCAGAGGCTCGATGCTATCCCAGGGGATGTCGGTGGCCGGCGCCCAGCGCCGCTGGATCGCCTCTTCGTATAGGTCGGCAGCGTTGTCCGCCCACAAGTCACGCTTGCTGCGGAGCGCTATACCGATCGGAGGGACACCCGGCATCGGGTATGCGCCCCTGGGCATCCTGGTCTGCTCCTCCCAGTGGTCAGGTATCTCACCGTATAGACCGACGTTGAGGTCGCCGATCTTCAGCCCGCCCTTGCCGGGCCGAACTCGGGTGCCCCATTGCAGGGTACGCGACATCCACTCCAGAGAAGGCTCCGGCACCTCTACGTTCTCATCGAGGATCAGCCGTCGCCGACCCCGGACTGGTCTTTCGTTACTCACATCCATCAGTCAGCCGATCAACTTCGATATTGCAACCGATACGCTGGCGACCGCGACGATAACACCCGTCAGCTGGACGAGAAGCTGATTCTTCATCCGCTCTAGATCCGCCTTAGTTGCCAAGTGAATTCTCTCGCCCTCAAGTCGGCTGATTCGATCGGAGTGCTCACGTATACGATCAGAATCTGTCATGGTAGTCATGCGACAGTCACTCCAATGTCAACGAGCTAGTTCTTCACGTATTCCATCAGCTCCGGCAGGGCGCGCCCGTTTTCAAAGCGCTCACCGAATCCGGCTGAACGGATACGCTGGACGTACTCCTTAGCCTGTCGCTTGCGAATGGCCAGCAGCTTCCGGTAGCCCTCGTCGTAGTTCTTCTCGCCGCCGCCGAGCAGCACTGCAAGCGCCTCGCTCTGGGCGGTGTCGCGCGCCGCGGGATTCTGGTTTCCAGCCACCAGCGCGCGTTCGCCCTCATCGAGATACTCGTGGACCTCTTCCTTGCGCTCAGGCTCAGTCTCGGCCAGGTAGCGCATGTGCATGACACCGAACGCGACGTGTCTCGACTCATCCTGAGCCGCGAGGCGATAGATTCGCTTTTCGGCCTCGTTGTACGCCATAAGCTCGCCCATTCGGAAGATGGTCAGCACAGCGCCCTCTCCCGATATGTGGAGTCTGGAAGACATCTCCGTGAAGTCCCTGGAGAGGTCTATGCTGCCGACCACTCCGCTGGTAGTCACGTTGGGACGCTGCATCAGCCCGCCCCCGTTTGCGAGAGCGCGCTTGCGGAACACGTCGAGGTGTCTGGACTCGTCCATGATCTGGGTGATGAGGAACATTCGAGGCTCGAAGTAGTCGGGCGAGGTACTCGCGACCCAACGACCTGGGACGTCCGCGGCGACGAACTCGACCTCAGTCAGGAAGGTGGCAAGCTGGCACTGGGCGCGTTCGACATCATCGGGGAGAGGTCGGATCGTATGCCAGGGAACGTCGGTGGCCGAGCTCCACTGCCGCTGCAGCGCCTCTTCGTACAGCATGGAGGCGTTGACCAGCCAGATGTCGGACTTGGTGCGCACGTGGTATCCGCCAATGCGATAGGCGTTGGGTCTGGGAGCGGCCCCCCGGGGCCTGCCAGTCATATTGTCGGACTTCGGCGCCGGATCGCCGTAACTCCCGATCTGGACGTCGGACAGAGTGAGTCCCTTCTGGCCGTCGGCGGACGCCTTGACGCCCCACTCGCCCTGCTGATCGATCCAGTCGAGCTTGAGACCCTGATCGTTGGCGTATTCCTGAATGCCGTTGAAGTTGTCGTTGGTCGTGGTCATCGCGATCTCCCCGCGCTGTATGCCTTGATACGTACTATAGCGGCAAAGTTCAAAGTTGGGAATGGGGAGCGAAGAAAATTGCATAAGTCCCCGATGCGTGGTCAATAGTGTGGCTGGGAGAGGCTCTCACTCCTCACTCCTCTCCACGCACTCCCCGAAAGCTTGTCCCCGCGAACGCGGGGATTGCACTTATGCAATTTTCTCTGGGGAGCGAGGACAGTTGTACACGACCATGCCGGTAGTAGTACAATTATGACTGCGTCGTGAGTGATCTCACTCGCTTGTTCCCTTCGCAGGAGCGTAGCTCAGGCTGGTAGAGCATCGGTCTCCAAAACCGAGGGTCGCGGGTTCGAATCCTGCCGCTCCTGCCA
>JAAXHZ010000070.1 GCA_012270625.1 Dehalococcoidia bacterium
GAGTTCGGGCAACATCGGTCACTGCTGTGGAGCGGCGCGGAGCGGTCCGACCACTCCACCCAATCCACATCCCGCCGGTCTCGACCAGAGAGGCCCGAACGGCGCTGACCAGTCCGCCAACCGCCCCCGCTCCTCTGCCCGATGGGTCAAGATCAGAGGCTGACGGGACGCGGTTGGATACCATTACGAGACGGCCCATATGATTAACCACCGCTCCTCAGATTTTCACTGAAAGAGTACCTGTGTGCCCGATGTCCGTTGGTGTTGTGTGCGCAGAGGCACATCTCTACTACATTATATGACAGAACGTGTGTGCGTGATGTTGAAGCGATATTAGGCCCATGTTATACTTGCGGCAGCTACAGATCGCTCATCTACGAGGGAAACAACAGCCTTGTCCCGGTACGTTTCAGCTACATGCACTTGTCGCAGCACCCGTCTCCGCGCTCGGCGTTCAGACAGGGTGGCTGCATACCGGTAGCTAGCTGGCGGCCACGGCCATCCACGGGATGGCCCCGCTCAAAATTGGCCTCCAAAGTCAACGCCTTGCGTTCGACACGGGAGGCTTTTATTTTGCGCTGAAATTCCAGGACTTCGATCGGCGTCTAGTACACAGTCAACATATCGGCAAATCAGATTCGGAGGTACGTAATGACAACTACCACGGTTAGGCCCCTGACTCCCTACCAGGTGAGGAGGTACAGCCGCCACATCATCATGCCTCAGGTGGGCAGCGCCGGACAGCGAAAGCTAATCGACGCGAAGACGCTGATCGTCGGAGCGGGCGGTCTGGGGTCGCCGATTGCGATCTACCTGACCCTCGCCGGAGTAGGGACGATAGGACTGGTAGATTTCGACACGGTTGACGTGACCAATCTTCAGCGCCAGGTACTCCACTACGACAGCGACATCGGCAAGCCGAAGGTGCAGTCGGCAATAGAGACTCTCAACGCCTACAACCCGGAGACCAATGTCGTAACGCACGAAGCGCCTCTCACCTCCGACAACGCGATGGAGATCATCGGAGACTACGACATCGTCATAAACGGCGCAGACAACTTCCCCGCGAGATACCTGGTGAACGACGCGGCGTACCTGTCCAACAAGCCCTTAGTTGACGGCAGCATCCTGCTGTTCGATGGCATGGCGACGGTGTTCCTGCCGGGCAGCGGCTGCTATCGGTGCTTGTTCCCGACACCTCCACCGCCGGGCGAGGTGCCGAGCTGCGCCGAGGCCGGCGTGCTTGGAATGCTCCCCGGAATGGTCGGCACGATCCAGGCGACTGAGACGGTCAAACTCATCCTGGATATTGGCGACTCGCTTTCCGGCCGGCTGCTGCTGATCGACGCGCTCGAAATGGACTTCAGAAGCGTCAAGCTGCGACGCAACCCCGACTGTCCGCTGTGCGGCGACAACCCTACGGTCACTGAGCTGATCGACTACGTCCAGTTCTGCGGCGGGGCGCCGCTCACCGGATAGGCCAAATTGGCGTGAGGTCTGGAGCAGCACACAGGTATCACAAACCAATACACTGAACACCCGACGAGGAGGACATCGACAATGGCGGAGCAACCTGCACACCCCGAATCTATCGTTACGACCGATTGGGTCGCTGACAACCTAGGCAACGACAACGTTCGGCTGATCGAAGTGGATGTGGACACGGCAGCATACGACCAGGGACACATTCCCGGGGCGGTCGGCTGGAACTGGACCTCCCAGCTCAACGACCAGCTCACCCGCGATATCCTGACACGCGAGCAGATGGAGAGTCTCCTGGGCGAGTCGGGAATCACCCCTGACACGACCGTGGTGCTATACGGCGACAACAACAACTGGTTCGCCACGTACGCCTTCTGGCAGATGCGGATGTACGGTCACAGTGACCTGAAAATCATGGACGGCGGACGGCAGAAGTGGATCGACGAGGGGCGAGAGGTCACGACTGAAGTCACCTCGGTTGAGGCTGCTGCGTACTCTGCATCCAACCCCGATACTTCAATCCGTGCCACCAGGGACTACGTACTCAGCGTCGCGTCTACTGACAACAATACTGGTCTCGTGGACGTCCGCGCGCCCGATGAGTACAACGGAACTCTGCTGGCTCCGGCCAACCTGCCCCAAGAGGGATCGCAGCGCGGTGGGCACATACCGGGCGCAGCGAACATACCGTGGGCGTCGGCGGTCGCAGAGGACGGAACGTTCAAGTCGGTTGAAGAACTCCGCGAGATCTACGAAGGCAAGGGAATCACCGGAGAGGGCGAGACCATCGCATACTGCCGCATCGGCGAGCGCAGCTCACATACCTGGTTCGTTCTAAGCCAGATCCTGGGACACAGCAAGGTGCGGAATTACGACGGCTCGTGGACCGAGTACGGTTCCATCGTCGGGGCGCCAATCGAGAGGTAGATACCCGGCGATTCAGCCAAGCATGGCCGTTTATCGAGTAGGGGCAGCTCTTGCGGCTGCCCCTGTTCATTCGATCAGCTTACTGTTTGGCGACCCTTAGACGAGCGCCTGCCTGTCCACGCGGTTTCCGGCGAGGTAAACGTCGGCTACGCTGCGGAGCGCGTTGATGTCCTGGTCGGGATTGCCGTTGACGACCAGCACGTCCCCTTGCTTGCCCGGCTCCAGCGTACCCACCCACTCATCGACCCAGCATGATCGCGCCGCGTCCCTGGTGGCGGACACGATCGCCTGCATATTCGACATTCCGGCCATGGCATGAGCCTCGATTTCGGTCTGGAAGTCACCCATCTGGTAGAAGCCCCAAGCCGTATCGGATCCGGCCGACATGACGACGCCTGCATCCACCATGCGCGCAACGTTGTCCATGCGCACTTCCGACGCCTGACGGCTGGCATCCAGGTCCGCCTGTTGCGACGGTGAGAGGTCTGGAGTGTTCTCCAACATGCGAATGCGAGTCAACCCTCCTCCGAGGGTGGGATTGACGAACACGCCCTGCTCGGCGATCCTCTCGGCGATCTCCGGACGATAGACGTCGGATCCGTCGGCCTCCTTGTGGACGCCGTGTATGATCGTGTCTATGCCTGACGCAAGCACATTCACCATACCTTGGGACGACGCGCAGTGCGCGGCGGCGTGTTTGCCGAACTTGTGGGCCTCTTCGCAGATGGCGGTCAGCTCATCCACGTTGAAAGACGGACGCAAGGAGAAGCTGGTGCGCGTGCTTCCGCCGGTTGCGGTAATCTTGATGAAGTCGGCGCCTTCCTTGATGAGCTGACGGACGGCGGCGCGACACTCGTCCGGGCCAGTGGCCTGGATACCGAAGTAGCTCAGGTGGCCTCCGATGATCGCCACGGGTCTCCCGGAGAGTACCAGCCTCGGAGACGGCACTATACCCATCTCTACGGCATCGCGCAACAGGAAGGTCGTGCGGTTCTTCGCGCCGCAGTCGCGAACGGTGGTGACGCCAGAGTATAGGTGCCGTCTCACGTTCTGCGCCGCCTGGACAGTGAGTACCTCGTCGGGAAGGGTCACAAGCTCATCGCCTGCGCGTCCGTCCCCGATTCCTATGAGATGGACGTGGCTGTCCACGAGTCCGGGCAGGATGGTGGCATCGCCATAGTCCACTTCACGAACGGCAGCCCCTTCGGGGACCTGAATCGTCTCATGCGTTCCAATCTGGCTGATGGTGTCGCCGTGAAGCAGGATTGCCGCCTGCTCAGCAACAGGTCCGCCGTTGCCGTCGATCAGTCTGGCGGCCTTCAGGATCGTGAATTCAGGACTGTCTGGCATGAGTGATCCTCCTGGTAGTTTGGTTTTAAATCACGTCCAAGGCGGACGGGCAACTAGGTGCCTTTCCATCGCGCTCTCTTCTCTCTGTCCACTGCTTCAATGCTCATTTCGGACCGCTTCCTCCCCGCCAATAGACCTTTCTTCGCTATCTCAATATCATCAACCACGATCTGTTTCTCGATATCTATTCCACGTTCACGTAACGTACCCATCACCATCTGCTCTACCGCCTCGGTCACATCCTCGGGCGTAGAATCTGACCTATCTCCGGCGACACTAAAGTGTAGCTGCGCGATCAGGTCCGCTCCGATGAAGTGGTCACCACTCTCTAATGCTTCCAAATAGAGGCGCAAGTATGCCTCAGTAGCATCGCTCATCCTACCCTCGAGCATCAGATCCACGGGGTCAGGCTTCCTGCTATCCACATCACACCTCCTCTAGTACCAAGCTCGATAGAGCCACATCGGTGGGCCCAGCCACTTGGACCATTATCAATGCTACATAGTATGGTCTGGGACGAAGCTGCTTCGTAATCGCTAGTACCCTAAGAAGCTTAATCATCTCTCCAGTTACTTTACTACGCACACTCCCCGATCTGCCCGTCGATTTTACTTCTACCAGTGCTAAGCGGCCACTTCGGCTATCATGGAACACCATATCAGGGGATACTCTCTGCGGGCGAGTAATCAGGTCCCAGTTGTAGTGGGTCTCACAGAACCAGCCGGCGAGAGCCTCAGCGGCGCTGGCCATGGCGGCAGCATTCAGGATTGGATAGCGTAGGGTATAGAGTAGAGGGCCAACTCGAGCCGACCTTGCTCCAACTCTGGCAAGTCGTTGAAAGAAAAGATCAACGTCGTTCCACGGTTCGGATGTCGTGACCTCTGTGTACTTATCAACGTACCACTGGAATCCTCGGTTCGCCGCTAGATCGGCCTTCCATTGCCATTGGTTTGGTGTTGAGAACCATGACGGGACATACTGTTCACGCAGTCTTGAAACGGTGTGAGTGTCCCTAGTCAATCCAACCTCATGAGCAGTCACTGAGTGACGATACTCGGTTACGGAGACGTTCAGGATCATTCGATTATTCCCAACGGGTTCATAGCGGCGCGGGCTGCTGACGTACCACTGCGAGCGACTCGTCTGAGCCGCGCTCGAGTTTCTGTCCTCCAAAGAAAACGTCAGCTACGTTCCAGAGGTCGTTGATGTCTTCGGACGGATTTCCGTTGACAACCAGGACATCGGCCTGCTTGCCCGGCTCCAGGGTCCCGACCTGGTCGTCCATGTCCAAGGCGGCAGCGGCCCAACTCGTCACCGAGAGCACGCCCTGCATGTTCGTGTAACCGGCGTGAACGAGAAGCTCGGCCTCGTACACGGTATTGCCGAGTTTGTAGTTTCCCCACGAGGAGTCGGAGCCGGTGATGACACGCAGGCCCATTTCGATCATTCTGCGGGAGTGGTCCAGCTTGACCTCCATGCTGTGCCGTGACTCGTCCAGCTGGGACTCTTCCCGGGAAGTCAGTCCCACGTCATCTCGCTTGTGAGCTAGGACCCATGCGCTAGATCGCCCAACGTGGAGCGTAGGGTTGACATAGACGCCCTTCTCGCCGATACGGTCAGCGATGTCCTGCCTGAAGTTGTCGGTGCCGTCTCCGTCCTTGAAGGCGCAGTGGATTATCATGTCCACGTCGGCATCCAGAGAGTTCGCTATTCCCTGTGACGACAGGCAGTGGGTGGCGGTCAGCTTGCCGACCTTGTGGGCTTCTTCGGTCACCGCCTTCAGCTCATCTACGGTGAACGACGGCTTGAGAGGGAACGAAGTGCGCGTGCTGCCGCCGGTTGCTGTGATCTTTATGTAGTCCGCACCCTCCTTGATAAGCTGCCTGGTGAGGGCGCGCGTCTGGTCAGGCCCCGTCACCTCACCGCCGAAGTAGCCCATGTGTCCGCCGATTATCGCGACGGGACGCCCGCACAGCGCCATGCGTGGGCCGGTGGTCAGCCCGGCGTTGATCGAGTCGCGCAGCCTGAACATCGTTACGTTCTTGGGGCCGTTCTCGCGGATCGTGGTCACTCCAGAGAACAGGCTTGCGCGTGCGTTGCGAGCGGCTTGAACGGTAAGAAGCTCGTCCGCCAGCAGCGTCAGATCGTCACCTGCCCTTCCATCGCCGAAACCGTTGTGATGAGTGTGACAATCAACCATCCCTGGAAGAGCGGTACACCCTGGGTAGTGGTGCGACTCGACGGACGCGCCCTCGGGTGCAGATACGTCGGCCACTCGTCCGACAGAGACGATCTTCCCGTCATGGACGAGTACAGCGCCATTCTCGATCGGCGGACCGCCCTTGGAGTCTATGACGCGGTCGGCAGTAATCAGCAAGTAGTCGGAGCCTGTCGTCATGGGTGCCATCCCTCCTGAACAGCACTGACGTTAGCACGAGGACGGCAAGGACGCAACGACGAGAGAATTGCACTTATGCAATTTTCGAGGAGTGAGTGGAGAGGAGAGAGAAGTGAGAGCTCCCCGGACCATCCTATTGACCACGCATCGGTGGCCTATGCAGTTTTCTCAGCGGCATATGCGCCGGGACTGTTGGGGATGCTATGATTAAGCTGTCACATGACTCGAGAGCCAACGTAGCTCAGTGGTAGAGCAGCGGTTTCGTAAACCGCAGGTCGGCGGTTCGAATCCGCCCGTTGGCTCCAGACTGTGATCGCCGGTGGGTGAGGGGCTTGCTCATGCATCCGGCCCGCGTTACCTACCGCAGCGTCCACTCCGTGCCAGCGGGAGTATCCTCGAGGGTAACGCCGAGGTTGGTGAGCTCGTCGCGGATGCGGTCGGCCTGATCGAACTGCCGGGCGGCCCTCAGGTCGGAACGCAGGTCCACCAGTAGCTGGATGAACGGCCCGGCTGAAGCCCCGTCATTGTCGGTCGTGTCTGACAAGTCCAGGCCGAGAACGTCTGCGAGCTCGACCAAGGCCTGCTGAGCGTCGGATACGTCCGCGTCTCGTTCCCGTCCCCGGTTTATCTCGCGCGCCAGATCGAACAGAGCGGCCAAGGC
>JAAXHZ010000071.1 GCA_012270625.1 Dehalococcoidia bacterium
TCAGGTAGAGAGTACGAGCTGCGCGCGAACGGGTCCATCATGAAATTCGCCGGATTCCGCGCGGTTTACATGGAGGGCAAGGACGACGTCGAAGACGACGACACGGACCATCCGCCCATCCCGAAGCTGGAAAAGGGTGAGCCACTGGACTGCCTTGACATCGATCCGGAGCAGCACTTCACCAAGCCGCCGCCGCGCTTTACGGACGCCTCGCTGGTCAAGGCGCTGGAGGAAGAGGGTATCGGAAGACCAAGCACGTATGCCTCGATTATCTCCACTTTGGAGATGCGCGACTACGTGACCAAAGAAGGGGCGAGATTCGTTCCCACCAATCTGGGCAAGGCCGTTACCGGTCTGCTGGTGAAGAACTTCACCGACGTCATGGACGTTAGCTTTACGGCGGGGATGGAGGAGAAGCTGGACGACATTGCCGATGGAGAGCAGCGATGGACACCTGTGATAGGGCAGTTCTACGACCCGTTCGAGCAGGCGATAGAAAAGGCGATGAAGGAAGCCGAGCGCGTGCCGCGTGAACAGCTCGAAGAGCCGACCGATGAGGTCTGCGAAGAGTGCGGACACCCTATGGTGATAAAGAGCGGGCGTTTTGGCAGGTTCATGGCCTGCACCGGATACCCAGACTGCAAGAACACTCGTCCTGTGGAAAGTCCAGAAGAGCGCGCCGTGCGCGAGCTGGTGAGCGAGGACGTTGACGAGCTCTGCGACAAGTGCGAAAGGCGCATGACAGTCAAGAACTCTCAGAGTGGCAGATTCCTGGGATGCACAGGGTATCCAGAATGCAGGAACGCCAAGCCGCTCCGAGTAGGCGTGACCTGCGAGAAGTGTGGCAGCGACATGATCGAGCGCAAGCAGAAGGGACGCAACGGCAGAATCTTCTACGGTTGCATCAGCTATCCGGACTGCAACCACACCGTCAATCCTCTGCCTCAGCCATGTCCAGGCTGCGGCAAGCTGCTGGTGTCGCAGGGGCGCAACCGGCGCAACGCGCGGTGTCTCGACGACACCTGCGGGTTCAGAGGTCCCGCGCCAAGGTTCCAGTCGGAGGCGGCATAGCATGGAAGCGCGGGCTTGGCGCGATACGATGTCCGACTTTCGCGACCATCTTGTCGCGGAGCGTGGTCTGGCGCCCCTGACAATCCGAAACTACTTGTCCGATCTCGAACCGCTGCGAGACTATATGACCAGGCAAGAGGTGGTCTCGTTTGCCGATCTGGATCGACGGACGGTTCGCGGATACCTCTCCTGGCTTCACGAGCTTGGGTACGTCCGACCAAGCATCGCGCGCAAGCTGAGCGCGATGCGAACACTGTTCAAGTGGCTCAACCGGGTCGGCATCGCAGAGCACGATCCGCTGCCCCAGCGGGGCAGCTTCAAGATCGACTCGCGCCTGCCGCGATTTCTGTCTCAGGAAGAGGCCTCGAACCTCATGGATGCGCCGGACCCGACCTCTCACAAGGGAATCAGGGATCGCGCGCTGCTGGAGCTTGTGTATGCCGCCGGTCTTCGCGTGAGCGAGGTTAGCGGGCTGAACGTGGACAGCGTCAACCTGACGACCAGAGAGATTCGCGTGGTCGGCAAGGGGTCCAAGGAGCGAGTCGCGCTCATCGGAGAGTCGGCCAGGGATGCGCTCAGCGCGTACATGTCCGAGGTGCGGCCGGAGGTCGCGTCCATGGACGCCGGTGGGGCGTTGTTCGTAAACCGCTACGGGCGTAGGTTGAGCCAGCGAAGCATCCAGAAGGCCGTGCGGAGTTACGCCGCGAACAGCGGACTGGGGACGCAGGTCCACACGCACACGCTGAGACACTCGTTCGCCACCCACCTACTCGAAGGCGGGGCCGACCTGCGGGTCGTGCAGGAGCTGCTTGGTCACGCCAGTCCGGCGACGACGCAGGTGTACACGCACATAACCAAGACCGAGGCGCGCCAGGCTTACATGGCGGCTCACCCACGAGCCGGGTCTGGGAGCGGCGCGTGAAGGTCCTGATCGTAAACGGGCCGAACCTGAACAATCTCGGACGTCGCGACGCCAGCCACTACGGCATCACAACACTCGCGCAGATAGAAGAGACGCTTCGCAAACTCGCGCTGGAGCTGGGCGCCGATGTGGAGTTCTTCCAGTCGAACCACGAAGGGGACATCGTGGACTTCATCCAGAAGTCCACGGACGGAGCGGACGGGATCGTGGTCAACGCGGGCGCTCTCACGCACTACGGACTCTCCCTGCGAGACGCGCTGACGGACTCCCGCCTGCCAATAGTCGAGGTACACCTGTCCAACATTCACGCAAGAGACGAGTTCAGGCGTCACTCCGTCATTGCCGACCTGGCCGTGGGCCAGATCGCGGGTCTGGGCTGGCGAGGGTACATATACGCGCTGGACTTTCTGGCAGAGCACCTCGGCGGCGGGTCGTGACAGATTCCTCTTCTTCCCGAAGGCTCACCAAGCTCAGGGAGCGTATGGCCGAGCTTGACGTGGACGGATTCCTGGTATCATCTGCCGCCAACCGTCGCTATCTGTCAGGGTTCACAGGGTCCAACGGGTATCTTGCGATCACGGACAGAGATGCTGTCCTGGCGACCGACTTCAGGTACATCGAGCAGGCGCAGGCGGAGTCGCCCGGATTCGAGGTGCGCCAGATCAGGGGAGGCGAACCGTGGTTCCCCGATCTGGCGATCGAGCTGGGAATGCGCAGGGTCGGGTTTGAGGCGGACGAAATGAGCGTTGCCGCGTACATTCGGCTGAGAAGCGCCGTTGAGGAGTCCGAGAGCTACCTGGAGGTGGAGTTCGAAGAGACCGTAGGCGTAGTCGAGTGGATCAGGGCGGTCAAAGACGACCATGAGCTAACCACGTTGCGGCGAGCGGTCGAAATCGCGGACAAGGCGATGGCAGCAGTCCGATCTGAGATTAGCGTCGGCATGACCGAGAAGGACATCGCCTGGGCTCTTCACCAGGAGATGCGCAGGCTTGGCGCGGAGGGGCCGTCATTCGACACGATAGTCGCGGTCGGTCCGAACGCTGCCCTGCCCCACCATCGCGCCGGTGAAACTGCCGTACATCCGGGCGAGCCGATCGTCATAGACATGGGCGCGAACTACCTCGGCTACCGGAGTGACCTGACCCGGACATTCGTGGTGGGAGAGCCGGACGATAAGTTCAGGCACATCTACGGTATCGTTCTGCGCGCTCAGCAGGCGGCGATAGACGCGGCCTCGCCCGGCATGACCGGCGAGGAGATCGACTCGGTGGCCCGTGAGGTCATCACCGACGCCGGGTACGGAGACGAATTCGGACATGGACTTGGGCACGGCGTCGGGCTGGTCATACATGAACGCCCGATGGTGGTTCCAAAGTCGAATGACGTCGTCGAAAATGGAATGGTGTTCACCGTAGAGCCGGGGATATACATTCCTGGCTGGGGCGGCGTCAGAATCGAGGACGTGGTGGTGATGGAAGGCGGCCGAGCCAGACCCATAACGAGATCGCTGAAGTAGCGTAGTTCATTGCGGGGAGACTATCGGCCCAGACCATCGATGATGAGCGTTCCAGCGAACTGGAGCGAGCTGTACTTCAACTTCTTCGCTATCCTGTGCGTCGGTGGATGGCTGTTTCTGATATGGTATGAACTCACAAGAGCTGCTGAGCAGTCCGACCACGTAGATGTGGCGATGAACGTAGCGCTGGGCGCAGGTCCGGTTGGCTTGGCGGCAGCCTTGCTGACTTTCGTCATACTGAAAGCGAGGGATGGAATCATGATGACCTGGGAGCGCTACCGCGAGATCAGATTCGAAGCGGGCCGAGAACGGGGACGAGAGGAAGGAATAGAAGAGGGTAGAGAGGAAGGTAGAGAAGAGGGTAGGCGACAACTCCTGCTCGAGATCAATGCGTTTCTCACGCAAAATGGCAGCTCAGAGGACAGGGAACAGGGCAATCGGCTCGATACTCTGATCGAGATAAAGCAGTTCCTGTCTCGGGAAGAAAACTCCGAGTTACGCGAGTCTTTGAGAAGATTCCTTGCCTCAACGAGTGAGCCTGACCAGGAGCGAAACGAATGACAATCGGATACGGAGACCTCAGAAAGGGCATGGCCATTGAGTTGGACGGTGTTCCGTACCTCGTGGTCGATTACGACCGGAGCAAGATGCAGCAGCGCGCTCCGACGATGAGGATACGATTCAAGGACATCCGCAGCGGAAGGGTTCTTGACAGGAGCTTCTCCGGATACGACGTCAAGCTGACCCCGGCGGATGTGGAGCGCCGGTCGGCGCAGTACATCTATGACGAAGACGATCTGTGCTACTTCATGGATACCGACACATACGACCAGTTCCCCCTGTCGAGGAGCGACATCGCCGATGAGCTGAACTACCTCAAGGAGGGAATGACTGTCGATCTGGTCTTCTATCAGGGCAACCCGATAGCGATAGACATGCCGATCACCGTCGATCTCGTGGTTGCGAATTCTCCTCCGGGACTCAAGGGCGATACCGCGACCGGAGCGACCAAGCCCGCGACGCTGGAGACGGGTCTGCTAATCCAGGTCCCGCTCTTCGTCAACGAGGGCGAGACGGTCAAGGTGGACACGAGATCAGGCAGCTACCTATCTAGGGTCTGACATGGCGCTGATCTACGGTGTGTCTCAGGTCACCGCCTATCTGAGAGACTTGCTGTCCTATGACGGTCTGCTCAGCGACATCTGGATCGAGGGCGAGGTAGCCAACCTGCGGAGACCAGGATCGGGCCACTCCTACTTCACGCTTCGGGATGCCAACAGCTCCATTCGCTGCGTTCTGTTCCGAAACTCGCGTGGGGCGCCCCACCTACAGGACGGAGCGGCCGTGGTTGCCCACGGCAGAGTGACTCTCTACGAGGTGCGCGGCGACCTTCAGCTGGTCGCGGACGTGATCCAGCCGGAGGGTGTTGGCGAGCTCCAGATGCGATTGGAGCAGCTCAAGGCGCAGCTGGAGCGCGAGGGTCTGTTCGAGGAGTCGCGGAAGCGACCGCTTCCCGTGTTCCCGATGCGGATTGGGGTGGTCACCTCCCCTAGTGGCGCGGTCTGGCAGGATATTCGCACCGTCATTGGCAGGCGATTTCCGCTTGTCGAACTCGTTCTGGCGCCGGCGATGGTGCAGGGCGATTCGGCTGCGGAGACTATCGTGGAGGGCCTGGATGCCCTGAACGACGACGGGAAGATAGACACCACCATAGTTGCCAGAGGCGGCGGCTCGCTCGAAGACCTTTGGCCGTTCAACGAGGAGTCAGTCGCCAGAGCGGTGTTCTCCAGCCGTGTTCCTGTCGTGAGCGCGGTGGGACACGAGACCGACTTCACGGTGTGTGATCTTGTGGCAGACGTGAGGGCGCCGACGCCGTCGGCCGCGGCGGAGATGGTCGTTCCAGACAGGGGGGATCTGCTCCAGAAGCTGTCCACGGACGTGCACCGCGTCGAGACATCCGTGACACAGCGTTTGAGCGGCGCGACGAATGACCTGGAGGTGGTGTGGTCCAGAATCGCGCGAGCCGTACCGGACGTTGACCAATTGAGAATCAGGGTGGATGACCGGCTGGACCAGGCTCGGACGCTGCTGGCCCACAGGGTAGACATTTCGCGAGGTCAGGTCGATAGGCTAGGCACGGCTCTGCGTACGCTGTCGCCGCTCGACACTCTGAGACGCGGGTACGCTATCGTCGTGGACCGAGAGAAAGGCTCCGTACTGACGGATGCGCGTGATACTCAGCCAGGAAGCTCACTGGACATTACCCTCAATGAGGGTACAATTGCGGTGTCGGTGGAAGAGGTGTCGGTCCATCCTGTAGAACCCTAGCCCCCACAGGAGGAGAACATGGTCTATTCGACAGATATGTACCCGGTGCAGTTTGACGTCGAATACCCCGAGGAAGGCAGGAACAGGCTCACGACGCTGTTCCGACTGATCCTGATGATTCCAGCGCTGGTCGTCGTTGCCCTGGCCGCGGCCGGTCTGTTCTACTTGTCTCTGGCAACCGCGCTTATGATCCTGTTCCGCAAGAAGTACCCGCGCCCGTGGTTCGACTTTCATCTCGCAATCGCCAGATTCAGCGCCCGTGTGGACGTCTACACCGGTCTGCTACGGGATGAGTATCCGTCCACCGACGAGCAGCAGGCCGTGAACCTCGACATCGCCTACCCAGACGCCGAAACCCAGCTCAACCGTGTAATGCCACTGATAAAGTGGCTCTTGGCGATTCCACACTACATATTCCTATTCGTGCTTGGAATAATCGCGTTCATCGTTACGATCATCGCCTGGTTCGCCATTCTCATCATTGGCCGCTTTCCCAGGGGCATGTTCAACTTCGTTGTCGGCGTCAAGCGGTGGGAGGTCCGAGTCGGCGCATACATGTTCTTGCTGGCCACTGACAGGTATCCACCTTTCAGGCTAGAAGAGTAGTGACGCAGGGAGAACTGCATGGCGTCTAACGGACCTGACCAGGACCCCAGAGACAAAGACTTGGATGCGCTCTCTTTCGAGGAGGCGCTGGTGCTGCTGGATGAGACGGTGGACGCGCTGGAGTCCGGCTCGCTGACACTTGCGCAGTCAATGGCGATGTACGAGCGAGGGATGAAACTCGCTCGCGTGTGCAACGAGACGCTGACCTCGGCCGAGATGCGGATCACACGAATCCGAACCGCATACGGGGAGCAGATGCGGATGGTTGACGGCGATGAGCAGATGGACGTCGAAGGCTAGTGCTAAAGGCCGACTTCCACATGCACACTCACTACTCGCCGGACTCCGAGATGAGCCCGGAGCGGCTGGTCGCGCGGTGCCTTCAGGTCGGTCTGAACTGCATAGCGGTCACTGACCACAACACCACCGAAGGCGCGTTCGTGGTGCGAGAGATCGCGCCGTTCATGGTCATCATCGGCGAGGAGGTCGCCACCGCCGAGGGAGAAGTCACGGGTCTGTTTCTGCTGGAGACGATTCCGGCGGGGCTGTCTCCGGTCGAGACAGTCAAGAGAATCAAGGACCAGGGCGGACTGGTGAGTCTGCCTCACCCTTTCGACAGGTTCAGGAGCGAGGTGATAACACGCAGGGGCATCGAGGACGTGCTGCCGTATGCGGACATAGTAGAGGTGTTCAACTCGCGCAATAACCTGGACGCAGACAACCGAAAGGCGCACGAGTTCGCGAAGGAGCACGGGCTTCTGACGTCCGGCGTCAGTGACGCACACACACCCATCGAGCTGGGCAGAACTTACGTGACGATGCCGGAGTTCGACGGCACTCCGGAGGGGTTCAAGGCGGCGCTGGCGCAGGGAACGATCCATGGCAGAAAGATGACGCCGCTGATCCATGCGGTCACTACGTTCACGAAGATCAAGAAGCGGCTGCTGGGACGACGCTGACATGGCACACGGCCAGGAGTTCTTAACCTACGTGAATGGGAGAGTGATGCCATACTCCCAGGCGCTCCCCGAGCTTCAGCGGATCAACATGAGATCGGCCGGAGGCTACTACGACTCGGCTCGAACTTTCGGCGGGCAACCGTTTCGGCTGCGCCGGCATCTCGATCGGCTGTTCAGCGGACTGAGATATTCGAACATCGACCCGGGTATTACGGTAGACGACCTGGAGACGGCGTCACGAGGCATCGTGGACGCGAACCTTCCGCTGATCGATGGCGGAATTGGAGACATGGTGGTCACGCAAACGATTACCGTTGCGCGTCCGGTGTCAGCAGACGACCTTCCGAGCGTTGACGTGGCGATCTACTGCACTCCACTGGAGTTCAGGGGCTTTGCCCGGAGCTACATCGACGGCGTCAGGCTCTACACCCCGATCACATATCCTCGGCCCCAAGACGCAGATGGCGGCGACGGCAAACATGGCAGCACACAGACGCTCGCGCTGATGGTCAACGAAGGAGGGTTCATTACCGAGTGCCAGGGCGCGAACTTCATGTTCGTGATGGACGGCAGGATCAAGCTGCCAGACCGCAGGAACGTGCTTCCTGGGGTCAGCATGCACACCGTACTGGAGCTCGCTGTGGAGGTCGGCATCGAAGTGGACGAGGGGCTGTACAGTCCGTCTCTGATCTACGACGCGGACGAGGCGTTCGTGTCCAGCACACGGTACTGTATGCTTCCGGTGGCGACACTGAACGGATTCAGAGTCGGGCGATCGACGCCCGGCGAGGTCACTGAGAAGCTGACGTCGGCGTGGAAGAACATGGTGGGCATGGACTTCGTCCGGCAGGCGCTGAGTTCACTGTCAGGGAATGAATGAGCAGTAGAAGACGAATCGCCAGCCTGAGATCACCTGGGAGAAACCTGCGATGCTGCCACACGAGTTTGACGTAAAAGGCAAGACCGTGATCGTGACGGGCGCCGCGCGGGGCATAGGCAAGGGTATCGCGAGGGTGATGGCTCACTCAGGGGCGAGAGTGATGGTGACGGCTCTCACCGACAGATACCTACAGCCATTGGCTGATGGAATGAGGGCGGCAGGCTATCCGATCCTGGCGATGACCGCAGATGCGACAGACACGGACGACTGGCAGCGCACCGTGGACACGGCGCTCGCCGAGTGGGGGCACATCGATGTCCTGATAAACAACCTGGGTGACGCCATACGAAAGCCTCTGGTGCCGCCGCCTGACTCCGACGGCACACCGATAAGCGACGACGAGTACCGCTTCGTGCTGGACATAAACCTGACAGAGGCGTTCAAGGGCTGCCGCGCGGTGGGACCTCACATGATCGCGCGGCGCAGAGGTCGAATCATCAACATCAGCGGATTCGCGGCGCGGAAGGGATCGCCGGAGTCGCTGGTGTACTCGACGGCAAAGGCCGGTCTGGCTCGACTGACGCAGACTCTCGCACTGGAGTGGGCGCCCTACGGGATCACGGTCAACTGCATCGCGCCGGGTATATTTCCAGACCCTGAGACCGGCGACGCACAACAGATCGCGAGGTCGAGAGAAAACGCCCGTGAGACAGTACCCCTGGGACGTGTAGGCGAAATCCAAGAGGTGGGATTCCTCGCGCTGTACCTGGCGTCGGACGCTTCGTCATACATGACAGGGGAGACGCTGTACCTCGACGGTGGGCTGAGTCACAGCTAGTCGCTTTTTTCAGTCATTACACCTCGATCACTTCGTTTTCGAGTGAGCCGATGCCTTCTATGGTGATGGTAACGACGTCACCCTCGTGGAGGGTGAACTCTGGAGGAGGGACGATTGCCGTGCCGGTGAGTACGGTGGTCATGTCCGGCACATAGTTGTGTCTCTGGAGCCAATCAGCCAGCTCCTCGCACGTTCGCGCCATGAGAGAGGTCGAGGTCCGATCCGTCCACACCTCCTGTCCTTCGCGAATGATAGAGCAGGAGATGTCGAGGTTGGTTGGGTCCAAGTCCTCAGCGGTCACAAAGCACGGACCGATGGCGCAGCACCTATCGAAGACCTTTGCCTGCGGGAGGTACAGCGGGTTCTGGCCCTCTATTGACCGGCTGCTCATGTCGTTTCCGATGGTGTAGCCGACGATCTCGCCTCTGTACAGAACAAACGCCAGCTCAGGTTCGGGTACGTTCCAACCTGAGTCGGCCCTGATTCCCACTGCTTCGAACGGGCCGACGCAACGGTCAGGGGACGCCTTGAAGAAGACCTCCGGACGGTCAGAGGTGAACACTCTGGCGTAAACGTCCGGGGTCTCGCTCTCACGCTGGCGCTCCATCTCGCTGGTCTTGTAGGTGACGCCCGCAGCCCAGACCTCCGGCGGCTCGAATGGCCTGTCGAGGCGGTAGTAGCCGTCGCCGTCCCTGGAGCGGTCCATCGTCTCGCCGAGGTCGAACCTGTCGGCATCACCCGTCTCCAGCACGAGGCCCGCTATCTCATCGACAGACATGCCGGACAGAGATGCCGCGAGAAGGAGATCACCGAGATCGGTCAGGTCCGGATCCAGGCTGGTAAGGTCCAGGGCTATCGATTGGCGATTTTCGACGATCAGCCTGGCATCGCCATCATTCGATATTAGTGAGTAGTAGCGCATATCTGTTTAGCTCACCCTCTCGCAAGCCCTCTTCCGGTTGTGAGGGCGCTCTTCATACAACGTTGCCAGGCAATCATACAGTGCAGTGGGTGGAGTCAGATAGTCAACAAAACTGGTCTCATATAGTCGTTGACACTGTAGGACAGAGGTTCCTATACTCAAGCAAACGTCAGGGGATCGAACGCTGTGACGCACACCTACGCCACCGTCAGCGATGGAGCCGAAAGTCAGTGAGCGCCCGTCACGGCCCTCACGACCAAACCTCCCCTTCTCGCACTGTCCCACTCAGACCCCTTCCTAACCTGCTTGGCTGCTCCGCATCCGCAATCCTGTTGCTTCCAAGATTGACGGATTGCTCATTTGGACTCGATCAGCGGGCTGGCAGGCACGTTCCGGAGACTGTGACCGCATGACAAGAATAATCTTTGTGACAGGTGGAGTCGTCAGCTCGGTGGGCAAGGGCGTCACGGTCGCATC
>JAAXHZ010000072.1 GCA_012270625.1 Dehalococcoidia bacterium
TCAGGGATATTCTCAGACATAATCAGGATCCCCTCCCGGCTGGCTCACGGTACTCTCTGATGTTGATCCCGAGGTCGTCACACCAGCGATAGAGAGTAGCATCGCTGATTTCGAGATCAACCGAGACCAGCATCACCATGTTTCGGCGGCCCCGGTACTTCTCCAGCGCCTCTCGCACAATAGTCTCTATAGACTGGCCACGCTGAGCTTCCAAGAGCGCCTGCCTGTCAGTCTTCATTACCCCCTTCTATGTACACGTAGAAGTTTTCTGCGGTGTGGCTCTACCGTTAGGCATGCCATTTGTCAAATGATTTTTCTACCATTCGGAGAAAAGGCATGCTGCATGGCATTAGGAGATCGGTTGAAATATGCAAGAAATGAGGCAGGCTACACCCTTGAGGGTGCTGCAGAAGCCATAGGCGCCAGTTTCAATACAATATGGCGATATGAAGCTGGATACCATAAACCCTCTGGCCCCACCCTCTATGCATTAGCCCGTCTCTACAGGAGACCGGTTGAATGGTTTCACGGCGAAGGTGAAACCTCAGAGGTCAAGCTTGACGAGGACGATGCTACATACATGGAAGACCTCGATCTGCTCATGAATGAAGCATCCCTCGCTCTCCGCGCCACGGCCCATGACCTTTCAGATGAAGCGATTCGGTCCATCGCAGACTTCATACGTTATGTCCATGCGAGGGAAGAGAGGGAGAAGAGTGAACGCGAGGGAACAGGCTGAAACCCTGCGAAGGCGGCCTAACCTGTCTGGACGGGTAGATATCTCAGATGTGGCTTACATCATAGGATTGCATGTCACTGAATGGGACTTGCCGGCCCATGAGGTAACGGTCGATAGCGCTATAGCGGTTTCCCGTGATCTGGATACCCTCCCTGGACCAGCGTTGGGCGATTGCCCACGCAATAGGTCACTACATTATGCACCCTTCAAACCAGGTCTGGCTCAGGATGGATACGATGCTGACAGACAAGTTTGAATGCCTGGCTGAGGAGTTCGCGTTCTGGCTGCTGGCCGATCTTGAGGAAGCATGCGCTGAGGGTCTCGATAGCGCCGAGCAGATCGCCGGGTACTTCAACGTCCCTATCGAGATGATTCTAAGGCGTTTGCACTGATGGCCCGCGGCTACATCCGCAAGCGCGCAACCAACCGCTGGCAGTTGACCTATGACGCTCCACGAGGTCCTGATGGGCGACGCAACCGGAAGTACGAGACGGTCAGCGGAACCAAGCGTCAGGCCGAAGCGCGACTGACCGAGATACTCGAATCACTCCGGCGAGGTCAGTACCACGAGCCGACACGCCTCACCCTCGGAGAGTACCTTGACCAGTTTCTCGCCGAATATGTGACAGCCAACTGCCGCCGCAAGACCACTGAAGGCTACGAGAGTTTGAGCCGAGTCTATATCAAGCCATGTCTCGGACATATTCCGCTGGCGCGACTCTCAGCGCGCGACATCCAGCGATACTACACGGACAGGCTGGAGACGGGTCTTACCGCCCAAAGCGTCAAGCATCACCATGCGCTTCTGCATCGCGCGCTCAAGCTGGCGGTGGACTGGAACATCTTGGATCGCAACCCGGCTGATCGAGTCAGGTCCCCCTCACCGAAGCCAAGCCCTGCCCCTCACAACGGACCAAGCGGCGATGATACTCGACTCGCTTGGGTCCACAGATTATTACATTCCCGTTCATCTGGCCCTATATGCGGGTCTTCGGCGGGGGGAAGTATTGGGCCTGCGGTGGTCTGACATCGAGACAGAGGGCCGGACGCTCTCGATCAACCGGACACTTCTGCTGGTCAACGGACAGGCAGTATGGGAACAGCCGAAGTCGGAGCGGAGCCGGCGTGTGATAGCTATACCGCAGGTCACGGCTCTCACGCTTCGTTCTCATCGTGAGCGAATCGAGCATGAGTATGCCGACAGAGGAGTCCGTTTCGATCCCGACGGACAGGTCTGCGCGCGTCCCGATGGGCGACTGATGAAGCCGTTTACCTTGAGCCACGCATTCAAACGAACCGCGCGACGCCTTGGCCTTGGAGAGTTCAGGTTTCACGACCTACGCCATACCCATGCCAGCCTGCTGCTCAGCGTAGGCACACCGCCCCACGTGGTGCAGTCCAGACTGGGACACCAGACCAGTCAAATCACTCTGGACATCTACGGTCTCGTCCTGCCACAATCTGATGTGGACGCTGGCGCGACCATCGACCATCGCGGATCTGATCGATGTGGGCAGACAGAGAAGGAGAGTTCCTCTGAGAAGCTGATTTAGCTATGAAATGGAGCCTGGAGGGGTGGCCGAGCGGACGAAGGCACCTGTCTTGAAAACAGGCATACGTTAATCGCGTATCATGGGTTCGAATCCCATCCCCTCCGCCATGGATGGTATCCTGCCTCACACAACCGTTATCCCTCGACCTGCGTCAGGTCGCATACCCTGACGAGAGCGTCCTGAAACAGCTTCGCGGAGTGATGTGGATGAGAGACTTCGATGACTACCTGATGGAATCCTACGAGATGCGGGAGAAGTTGGTCGCGGACAAGTTCAGGCCCAGCTACCACTTCGCGCCGCCGGAGGGCCGATGGAACGATGTCAACGGCGCCATCTTCTGGAAGGGCAGATACCACATCGGATATCTCCAGAAGATAGCCAATGGTCCGGGTGAGCGTGACTTCTCCAGCTGGCAGCACATCTCCAGCAGGGACCTCCTCCACTGGCGTTATCACAAGGCGTCGCTGCGGGAGCCCCTGGAGGGCAAGAAGGGCGACTACTTCAACAGCGGCGACGTGATGGAGGGCGCGGACGCGCCGACCATCATCACCAATATGCCCAGGCGGGGCATCTGCATCTACCAGTGCCACGACGATAACCTGGACGATTGGACGCCCCTGGCCGAGAACCCCGTCATACCCGTGGACCCGGCCCCGGAGGGTGATGAGGCCATGTTCTCCAGCAAGCTGCCGGAGTGCGTAATCTTCGACCCCAGCGGCTGGAAGGAGGGCGAAGTCTATTACGCCCTGATTGGCAACAAGAACCACCGTCCCGGCTACGAGGGAGACTCCACCAGCCTGTTCAAGTCCAGAGACCTGAGAGAGTGGGAGTATGTCGGCCCCTTCTACAAGTCCGACAGAAAGTGGACGGAGGAGATAGAAGACTGCGCGTGCTCCAACTTCTTCCCGTTCGGCGACAAGCATATGCTGCTGATGCACACCCACCGGCCCTACGGCAAGGCGCAGTATTACATCGGGCGATACGAGAATGAGCGGTTCTATCCCGAGACCAACGGACAGCTAAGCCACCTGGGCGGCATGGTCGCGGGTCCTGAGACGCTGGTGGACGACAGGGGCAGGAGGATATTCTGGGGCTGGGTCAGAGAGGCGCGGGGACACGATTGGGAGAAGTACGGCTGGAACAGTATCATGACGCTGCCCTGGCATTTCACCCCCGCTGACGACAACAGCCTGCTCATAGATCCGGTCGAGGAGCTGCGCTCGCTGCGCTATGACGAGCGGCGACACGGCGACATAACCCTGTCGGCGGTCGAGGAGAGGACGCTGGAGGGATTCGAGTCGGACTGCATGGAGGTCAAGCTGACCATCGAGCCCAATGACGCTTCCAGGTTCGGCATCAAGCTCTTCCGCTCGCCCGGAGGCGAGGAGGAGACCGTCATCACCTACGACGCCGAGCTAAAGCGGTTCGTGGTGAACTTCGAGAGGGCGAGCGAGGATGAGAACCTGAGCTATGGCAGCGATATGCGGGACCACGGCAAGGGCGTCCGCCGGCAGGTGGCGCCATTCCCCATTGAGACCGGGGCGCGGCTTGACATTGACGTATTCGTGGACCGCTCCATCATCGAGATGTTCGTCAACTCACGGATCTGCATCGTCCAGAGGGTCTATCCCACCAGGGACGACAGCAAGGGCTTCGGCCTCTTCAGCGAGGACGGCCCCATCGCCGTCCGGGATATCGTCAAGTGGGAGATGGGCGCGACCAACCCCTGGTGAAGGAGATGGAGGTTCCCGGTCGCTCGTTTTCGTGAGCCAGCGACCGGGAACTTCTCATCATCAGCCCGCCCCGTTTCCAGGCTCTTGCTGTGGAACCGGCGGGGCAGCGCCGCTCGTTGGATTCTCGGACCTGATTCGTCGGCCTCTGCGAATCAGGAAGACGATCAACACGGCCAGCGGCGCCCAGATGATGGCGAAGATGCCGAGCCATATCGCCACCGTCGTCAGACCGGAGAACAC